>JAAYBP010000490.1 GCA_012730075.1 Acidimicrobiales bacterium
AGGATCCGGGTGCCGAGCTGCTCGCGCGCGTCGGGGGGCAGCGACCGTGAGCGGAGCAGGAACGACCGCACGATCCGGTAGTCGTCCTCGTTGAGCCGGGTCGCGTCGAGTCGGGCCGACCACGCCTCCCACCCGGGGTAGGGGACGAAGCGGTGGGCGAAGCCCCGTTCGGCGCCCGCGCCGCGCTCGCGCACCACGACGGTGCCGGCCAGGTGGTCGCCGAGGCGCTGGAACCGACGGCTGGCCAACGCCACCCCGGCCGCCAGCGTCCCGAAGAAGGCGACGATCTCCACCAGCCCGACCAGGCCGCGGATGGCGGCGTGCCGGACGCGGATCGGAGCGCCGTCGACGGTGACGACCCTCAGGCCGAACACCAACTTGCCGAGCGACCGGCCCTTGGTGCCCACCTCCCAGGCGATCGGCCACACGATCAGCACGCCGAAGACCATGACCACCGCGAACACGCCGGCGAGCGTCTCGTCGCCGCCCACGCTGGCGAACACGACGACGAACGACACCGCGTAGATCACGAACGTGATGCACATCAGGTCGAAGAGGATCGCCAGCAGGCGGCTGGCGAGCCCCGCGGTGTCGAGATCGAGCTCGACCGCCTCGGGGGTGACGATGCTGAAGCTCGAACCGCTGATGGTGCCGCTCCCGTGAGCCTCGGCCCGGTGGCCGGGGCGTGGACCGGTACGGTACCGGCTCGGTGGACGTCGACCGCTTCATCGCCCTGCACTCGGTGGAGTGGGAGCGCACCGCCGAGCTGGCCCGGCGGGCGGGCCGCCGACGCGACCTGACCGGGGCCGAGATCGACGAGCTGCTCCGCCGCTACCAGGACGTGTCCCTCCACCTGTCGCAGGCCCGCACCACCTACCGCGACCAGGGCCTCGTGCGGCGTCTGTCCACCGTGGTGGCCGCCAGCCACGCCGCGATCCACGGCGCCCGGGTGGCCCGGTGGGCGACCGTGCGGCGCTTCTTCGCCGACTCCTTCCCGGCCGCGGTGTGGACGTGCCGCCGCCAGCTCGTGGCGGCCGCCGTGCTGTTCTGGGGCACGGGCATCGTGCTGGCCCTCGTGTTCTGGCTCGCGCCCGACCGCCTCGACCTCGTGATCCCCGATGGCTACCAGGAGACCTACGCCGAGGAGGACTTCGTCGACTACTACTCGAACCGGCCGTCGGTCCTCTTCTTCAGCCAGGTCACGACGAACAACATCCAGGTGTCGGTGCTCGCCTACGGGTTCGGCGCGCTGGCGGTGCTGCCCGGAGCGCTGATCCTGTTCGAGAACGGCGCCTCCCTCGGCGTGGTCGCCGGGCTGTTCCTGCAACGGGGCGAGTTCACGTCGGTGTTCCTGCCCTACGTCCTGCCGCACGGACTGCTCGAGCTGACCGCGATCACGGTCGCCGGCGCGGCCGGGTTCCGCATCGGGTGGTCGCTGTTCGTCCCCGGCGACCGGTCCCGCAGCCGCGCCCTCGGCGAGGAGGGCCGCCGCAGCGTGACGATCGTGCTGGGCACGGCGGTCGCGTTCCTAGTCGCCGGACTGGTCGAGGGTTTCGTCACCGGTTCGCCCGCGATCCCGCCGCCGATGAAGGTCGTGGTCGGGGTCGTGGTGTGGCTGGCCTACCTCGCGTGGATCCTCGTCCGGGGTCGGGCGGCGGCGGCCGAGGGGTGGACCGGCGCGCTGGAGGAGCTGCGGCCGACCTGGGTTCCGGTCGACCCGCTGGCGCCGGTCGCGGTCGCGCCCCGCAAGGTGTCGGCCGCCGTCCTCGGCGATGAGACCTTCACCGACGCCGCCTACTGACGGGGCGTGTTACATCCGGGGTCTGACCCCAGATGTAACACGGCCGTTCCGTGGGAGCTGCGGGGC
>JAAYBP010000491.1 GCA_012730075.1 Acidimicrobiales bacterium
GTCAAGGCCAGGGCCAAGGCGGCCGGCCTGTGGAACTTCTTCCTCCCCGACGCCGAGACCGGTGAGGGCCTGTCGAACCTCGACTACGCCTACATCGCCAACGAGCTGGGCAAGAACCCGATCGCCTCGGAGTGCCTCAACTGCTCGGCGCCCGACACCGGGAACATGGAGGTCCTGGAGCGGGTCGGTACGCCCGAGCAGAAGGAGCGGTGGCTGAAGCCGCTGCTGGCGGGCGAGATCCGGTCCGCCTTCGCCATGACCGAGCCCGACGTCGCCAGCTCCGACGCCCGCAACGTGCAGTGCGCGGCGGTCCGCGACGGCGACGAGTGGGTGATCAACGGCGAG
This sequence comes from Acidimicrobiales bacterium, assembly GCA_012730075.1. Lineage (GTDB taxonomy): Bacteria > Actinomycetota > Acidimicrobiia > Acidimicrobiales > Iamiaceae > Iamia. The sequence goes on from JAAYBP010000491.1 coordinate 346, forward strand.
AAGTACTACATCTCCGGCGCCGGCGACCCCCGCTGCAAGGTGATGATCGTCATGGTGCGCACCAGCCCCGACGGACCGCCGCACCGTCAGCAGTCGCAGATCCTGGTGCCGATGGACACCCCCGGCATCGAGATCCTCGGACCGATGCACGTGTTCGGCGAGGACGACGCCCCCCACGGGCACATGCACCTGCGCTTCACCGACGTCCGGGTCCCCTACGACAACGTGCTCTGGGGCGAGGGCCGCGGCTTCGAGATCAGCCAGGTGCGCCTCGGGCCGGGCCGGATCCACCACTGCATGAGGTCGATCGGCGCCGCCGAGCGGGCGCTCGACCTCATGGTGCGGCGCGGCCTCAACCGCGAGGCGTTCGGCAAGCCGCTCGCCCGGTTGGGCAAGAACACCGAGGTCATCGCCAAGGCCCGCATAGAGATCGAGGCGATGCGGCTGATGGTGCTGCGCGCGGCCAAGGCGATGGACACGCTCGGCAACGCCGAGGCCCGGGTGTGGGTGTCGGCCGTCAAGGCGATGGTGCCCGAGCGCGTGTGCCGGATCATCGACGACGCGATCCAGATCCACGGGGCCACCGGCGTGTCGCAGTGGACGCCGCTGGCGGGCATGTACGCCGGGCAGCGCACCCTCCGCCTCGCCGACGGCCCCGACGAGGTCCACTGGCACGTCGTCGGCCGCGCCGAGCTGGCCCGCTACGCGGACGACCCCGCCCCCGCCGTCGGCAAGCAGGCCGGCCTCGGCTTCGCCTTCTCCGGTCCCTGACCCCATTCGTACGTGGGCGGACGGCGACGCGTACGCTGGCGGGGCTGCCCGGAGCGGGTGGCCCGGGGCCGTCCGACCCGAGGCTCCCACCGACCCCCGTGATCCGTTGACCCCCGCCGACGCCCGCCCACCCGAACCGCCGAAGCTCGGCGACATCGCCGCCGCGGCCGGGCTCCACCGCGTCCACATGGTCGCGTGGCGCGACCTCGACGACGTCGAGGCGGGCGGCTCCGAGGTGCACGCCGGCAACGTCGCCCGGCTGTGGTCCGAGGCCGGCATCGACGTGCTGATGCGCACGTCGTGGGCGCAGGGCCACCCGAACCACGGGCGCCGCGACGGCTACGAGGTCGTCCGCAAGGCCGGCCGCTACATGGTCTTCCCCCGCACCGCGCTGGCCGAGGTCCGCAAGACCTACGGACACCCCGACGGGCTGGTCGAGATCTGGAACGGCATGCCGTTCTTCTCCCCGCTGTGGGCGACGGTCCCCCGCGTCGTGCTCCTCCACCACGTCCACGCCGACATGTGGAAGATGGTGCTGCCACCCAACCTCGCCAAGGTCGGCGACACCGTCGAGAGCCGCATCGCACCATGGATCTACCGGCGCAGCCGCATGATCACCCTCTCGGCGTCGTCGAAGGACGAGATGGTCGAGCTGGGCTTCCGTCCCGAGCGCATCGACGTCGTGCCGCCCGGGGTCGACCCGGTGTGGACCCCCGGCGGCGAGAAGAACCCGACGCCGCTCGTGCTCGCCGTCGGGCGCCTCGCACCGGTGAAGCGCTTCGACCGTCTGATCCGGGCGGCGGCCGCGGTGAGGGCCGACGCCCGCCCCGACCTCGAGCTGGTGATCGCCGGCATCGGTCCGCTCCGCGAGGAGCTCGATGCGTTGATCGACGAGGTCGGCGGACGCTCGTGGATCACCCTCGCCGGGCGGGTCTCCGACGACGAGCTGCTGTCGCTCTACCGGCGGGCGTGGGCGGTCGCGTCCAGCTCGGTCCGCGAGGGCTGGAACATGACCCTCACCGAGGCCGCCGCGTGCGGCACCCCGGCGGTCGCCACCCGCATCGCCGGACAGGTCGACGCGGTCGCCGACGGGGTCGGCGGGCTGCTCGCCGCCGACGACACCGAGCTGGTCCGCCACCTGACCGCCGTGCTGACCGACGACGACCTGCGGGCCCGGCTCTCGGCGGGGGCGCTCGAACACGCGGCCCGCTTCACGTGGGAGAACACGGCGCGGTCGATCCTCGTCGCCCTGGCCGAGGAGGCCGAGCGCTGGCGCGACCGCCCCTGGCGGGCGTGGCGCCGAGGGTGACCCCGGCGCGCCGAGCCGGAGGGTGAGCGGCGCCGAGGAGCCGTCGGCCGGGCGCGACCGGGCGGCGGTGGGCCTGCTGGCGGCCGTCTGCTACCTCCCGCTCCTCCTGACCCACCGCGGCCAGGTCGGCGCCGACACCAAGACCTACCTGTACCTCGATCCCGACCGGCTGCTCCGCCGGGCGTGGTCGATGTGGGACCCCAACGTCGGCCTCGGCACCGTCCCCCACCAGAACATCGGCTACCTCTGGCCGATGGGCCCGTACTACTGGCTGTTCGAGCACCTGGGCGTGCCGGACTGGATCGCCCAGCGGCTCTGGCTCGGCTCGATCCTCTTCGGCGCCGGGCTGGGCGTGCGCTACCTGATGCGGACGCTCGGCCAGTCCGGCCCGGGCGTGACCGCGGCCATGTTCCTGTACGCCCTGTCCCCCTACGTCCTGACGCTCGGCGCCCGCATCTCCGGCCTCCTCCTGCCCTTCACCGCGCTCGGCTGGCTGATCGGCCTGACGATCCGCGCCGGCCGCGACCGGGGGTGGCTGCATCCCGCCCTGTTCGCGCTCGCGGTGCCGACGTTCGGCTCGGTCAACGCCACCGCCCTGCTGCTCGTCGGCCTCGCCCCGGCCCTGTGGCTCCCCTACGCGGTGTTCGCCCTGCGGGAGCTGCGCCTCCGTGACGCCCTCGCCGTCGCCGCCCGCATCGGCGCTCTGACGGTGCTCACCTCCGCGTGGTGGATCGTGGGCCTGTGGTGCCAGGGGTCCTTCGGCATCGACGTGCTGCGCTACACCGAGACCGCCCGCA
>JAAYBP010000492.1 GCA_012730075.1 Acidimicrobiales bacterium
ATCGGCCACCTGCGCGACGCCACGGTCGCCGGGCCGATCGTGATCGACCTGGTGCACCTGCTCGCCGAGCTCATCGAGAACGCGCTCGGGTTCTCGCCGCCGGAGACCACCGTCGAGATCGACGGGCGCTCGCTCGGGCAGGGCGGCTACCAGTTCGCGGTCATCGACCACGGCGTGGGCATGACCGAGGTCGAGCTCATCGCCGCCAACGAGCGCATGTCCGGCAACGACGAGCTCGAGGGGATGCCCACCCGCTACCTGGGCCAGTACGTCGTCGCGAAGCTCGCCACGAAGATCGGGGCGATGGTGCGGCTCCAGCACAGCGCCGGCGGCCGCGGCGTCACCGCGACGGTCAACCTGCCCGCCTCGGCGATCCTCGGATCCCCCGATCGCTCCTCGGTGGCCGGTCCGCTGCCCGGCTCGCGGGCGGCGCGGGAGCAGGGCCCGACCCCGTTCGCACCGGGCGCCGGCGTGTCCGAGGCGGCCCGCATGGCCGCCCACGCGGAGCCCGCACCCGAGCCCGCGACCACCGGTTCGGCGGGCGACGGCTGGGACTCCTACCTCGACCTCGAGTCGCCGGTGCCGACGCGGGGCACACCCGCGGAGACCGGCGGCGACGAGACCCACGGCGACGTCGGGGAGCCCGCGGCGTCGGGCGCCGACCCGGTGCCCGCGGCCGACCTCACCACCGGCGCCGCCGAGCCCTGGACCGTCGAGGCCGTCGCCGGCCAGGGCGAGGCCTCCTTCGGGGAGCCGCAGGTGGTGGACGAGGAGGCCGGCCCGGCCGGGTTCGGTCCGACCGACATCACCGACACCGACACCGACACCGTCGACACCGTCGAGCAGGTCGAGCAGTTCGACCGGGCCGATCCCGCCGACCACACCGATCCCGTCGAGCAGGTCGATCCCGTCGGCGACGCCGCGTGGGGCGACCGGACGGGATGGGACTCGTTCACCCAGGCCCTCGCCGCCGAGGAGGCGACGCCGGTCGCGCACGACCCGACCGCCGTCGGTGAGGACCCGGCGGGCACATGGCCCGCCACCGGCGCCGAGCCCGAGGTCGAGGGGGAGCCGGTCGCCGTCGACGCGGACCCGTTCGCACGGCTCGATGCCGACCCCTTCGCACCGCTCGACGCTGATCCGTACGAGCCCCGAACCGACGCGGATCCGGCGGACCAGCCCTGGGACGTGGTCGACACCTCCTGGGAAGGGATCGACGCCGCCACCGACGGGTCGACCGAGGCCGCCGCGGTGCAGCCGCCCCCGGCACCGGCCGAGGTGCCGGTCCAGCCCGACTGGGAGCCGGAGGTCGCCGCCCCCGAGCCGGAGCCGGCCGCATCGGCCGAGGCCGAGGCCGAGGCCGACGGCGTCGAGCAGCCCACGGCACCCGCGCCGGTCGCGGCCAACGGGTTCGGCGCCCACGACGGGTTCGGCGGGGACGAGCGTGTCGAACCGGATCGGGTCGAGGCCGACGCGCCGTCGCTCACCGCGCCGTCGATCCACCCCGGGCCGGCCCGCACCGGTGGGCTCGCTCGCCGCGTGCCCGGCGCCTCGCTCGCCGCCCGGCGGGGGCTCGAGGTCGGCGCGACCGCGCCGCAGCCCGCGCAGCGCTCGGCGAACGACGTGCGGCAGATGTTGTCGACCTTCCAGGCCGGGCGCCGGCGAGGTCGCGACGAGGCCCCGCGGGCGGTGCCCGGCGGGCCCGAGGAGACGGTGGGAGACGACCAGCAGGACCGGAGGTTCACGACGTGATGAACGAGGACGAGCAGGTGCAGCAGATCCCCTGGCTGCTCACGCGGTTCGTGCAGCAGACGCCAGGGGTGCGGGACGCGGTGTGCGTCAGCTCCGACGGCCTGCTGATGGCGATGTCGACCGACCTCGACCGGGGCAGCGCCGACCAGTTCGCGGCGATCGCGGCGGGGCTCACCAGCCTGTCGCTCGGCGCCTCACGCTGCTTCGGCTACGGCCAGGTCGACCAGCTGATGGTCGAGATGAGCGGCGGCTTCCTCTTCGTGGCCTCGATCTCCGACGGCAGCTCCCTCGGCGTGCTCGCCGACAAGGACGCCGACATCGGGATGATCGGCTACGAGATGACCCTGCTCGTGGACCGCTTCGGGGCGGTCCTGACCCCGCAGGTGCGGGCGGGCCTCCGCAACGCGCTCGCCGTCGCCTGATCGAACGATGCAGTCCTGGGAGCCGCCGCAGCCGCCGCCCGGGACTGACCCGCGCGTCGGCGGCGACCCGCACGAGGAGGCCGAGGACGAAGCCCTCGTCCGGCCCTTCGTGATCACGGGCGGACGGGCACGCCACGCCACGATCCACCTCCGGGTCGAGGCGCTGGTCGAGCGCACCGGCACCCCACCGCCCGGATCGCTGCAGTTCGAGCACGCGGCGATCCTCGACGTCTGCGAGCGACCCATCTCCGTCGCCGAGGTCGCGGCGCGCATCTCCGTCCCGCTGGGGGTCGCCCAGATCCTCGTGGGAGACCTGGCGGACGCCGGGTTGGTCCGAGTCCACGAGGCGACGCCGACGGCGACGCCGGCACTCCTGTTGAGGATGATCGATGCAGTACGAGCACTCTGAAGGCGCAGCCGACCCCTTCGTCGGGTCCGGCGGCGGGCCGCAGCCGGTGAAGTTCCTGATCGCCGGCGGGTTCGGCGTCGGCAAGACCACGCTCGTCGGCGCCATCTCCGAGATCGAGCCGCTCACGACCGAGGCGACGATGACGTCGTACTCGGAGGGGGTCGACGACCTGTCGAAGCTGGAGCGCAAGACCTCCACGACCGTGGCGATGGACTTCGGCCGGATCACCATCGACTCCGACGTGATCCTCTACCTGTTCGGGACCCCCGGCCAGGAGCGGTTCTGGTTCATGTGGGACGACCTGGTCGACGGCGCCATCGGCGCGGTCGTGCTGCTCGACACGCGCCGGATCGAGGACTGCTTCGCCGCGGTCGACTACTTCGAGAGCCGCGGCGTGCCGTTCGTCGCGGCGGTCAACCAGTTCCCCGACGCCGGCTCGTACTCGCTGGAGGAGGTCCGCGAGGCGCTCGCGCTGCCCGAGCACGTGCCGCTGGTGCGCACCGACGCCCGGTCGCGGGAGTCGGTGAAGATGGTGCTCATCGCGCTGCTGGAGCACCTCGTGCACCGCGCGACCGGTGCGGTGCAGGTCCCGGCGCCGAACCTCGGCTGACGTCCACGGGGCCGGGGACGCCGGGGAGGGCGCGGCGCGCCCGGTCGGTCAGTCCGACGAGTCCGAGGAGCCCGAGCTGGACGCGGCCGCGGGCTCGGACGAGCCCGACCCGTTCGAGCCGCCGTCCGCGGCGCGGCTGTCGGTCTTGTAGAAGCCCGAGCCCTTGAAGCTGATGCCGATCGGGGCGAAGACCTTGCGCAGCTCGCCCTCGCACTGGGGGCACACCGAGAGCGGCTCGTCAGAGAACGACTGCTGCACCTCGAACTGGTGGCCGCAGCTCCTGCATCGGTACTCGTACACCGGCATGTGGGTCTCCAACCTCTGGCACTCGTGGGCGTCGAGTGCTAACCCTACCGCTGCGG
>JAAYBP010000081.1 GCA_012730075.1 Acidimicrobiales bacterium
CCGCGAGGTCGGCGGCCTGCCGGACGTCCTCGGCGGTCAGCGCGAACTGCTTCGACTGGTAGTCCTGCAGGAGCATCGACCGCACGATCGCGTCGTCGTAGATGCGCTCGAGCGGCCAGCCCCGCTTCCGGGGGTCGTTGCGCTCGGTCTGGCGCAGCATCGAGACCGTGCGGTCGACCGGTTCGCGGAGCAGCGTGATCACCTCGTCGACCTCGACCATCGCCGCCACGTAGGCCGGGTAGTGGCCCGAGTAGACCCGCACCCGGGCGCGGCGCTCGGGTCCGAGGTCGCGGATCCTCGACACCGAGGCGTAGGTGGGTGGCGCGACCTCCCCCAGGAACGCGCGCCGCACGTCCGGCTCGACCGCGTCGGGTGGGAAGGTGTCGCCGAGGTGGGTCAGGAGCGACGTCCCGCCGGTCTTCATGACGTGCACGAAGAAGAAGCGCCGCGCGTCGTCCGCCACCGTGGACCTCAGTCGTCGCCGGGGTCGCCGGGATCGCCGTCGTCCCCGACGTCGTCGTCCGCCTCACCCGCCGCGTCGGCGTCCGTCCCCACCCCGGTGTCGACCGCCTCGGCGTCTCCGTCGGCGCCCGTCTCGACGTCGGCCTCGGTGTCGACGCCGGTCGCGGTGGCGGTCGAGCGGGCGTGGGCGGGACGGCCGGTGCCGGGGCGGCGCTTGCGGGTGGCGACCTCGCGGCCGTCGCCGGCCGTGGTCGTGCTCGTCTCCCAGACGGGTGTACCGCCGACCTCCCCGGCCTCCAGGGCCCGGGCCATCGCCGGGCGCACCCAGAACAGGACGTAGATCCCGATCGGGATCATCGCCACGCACATCCACTGGGCGCCGGTCATGCCGAGCACCCGCTCGTCGTTGACCCGCATGGTGTCCCACACGAAGCGCTGCACGGCGTAGACGATCAGGTACGTACCGCCGACGGTGCCCGGCGTCGGTCGCCGCCGTAGCAGCCACCACAGCCCGAAGAACATGACGAACAGGGTCACGCACTCGTACAGCGCCGGGTTGAGGAACGAGTCGCCGATCTGGAGCACGTGGGCGTCGGCGCCCAGCCCGAGCGTCGGCTCCCGCAGCTCGCCCCCGTCCCACCGGGTGGCGAGCAGGAAGTCGCTCTGGCGTCCGAAGTGCTCGCCGACCGACAGGCAGCCGAGCCGGCCGAAGGCGGCGCCGATCGGCACCGCGACCGCGTAGCCGTCGAGGAGCTGCCACCGCTGGAGCCGGTTCCACTTGAGGAACGTGGGGAGCCCGACCGCGATGGCGGCGATGAACCCGCCCGCGAACTGGAGACCGCCCTCCCACACCGCGATCACGTCGATCGGGCTGTCGATCTGGTCGAGGTGGGTGAGCACCCAGGTGAGGCGGGCGCCGATCACGCCGGCGACGACCATCCGGGTGCCGATCGAGTACGCCTCGTCGCGGTGGACGCCGTACTGCTCGCCGTGCACGGCGCCGAACCAGATGCCGAGGACGACGCCGAGGGCGGTCATCGCCCCGAAGGTCCGCAGCGTCAGCGGCCCCAGCTCGATCGTCGGGTGCGTCGTGTACGGGATTACGGCGACCAGGAGGCTCGGCACCGGCCCATGATCGTGGGCGCGCCTCCGCCGGTCCAGCCCGCGACCACCACCGGCCGCCGGGTCACCGGGCCACCGGGCCGCCCCGGTAACAGTTTTCCTCCGACCCCACCTGTTACCCCGGCGGCCCGGGTAACAGTTTTCCTCCGACCCCACCTGTTACCGGGGGTCGATCCAGCCTCCGACGTCGGCGGCGAGGGCGTCGGCGGCGGCCGGGCCCATGCTGCCCTCCTTGTAGAGAACCGCCTCGGGCGGGTCGGCGACGACCCGCTCGACGATGCGCCACTGCTCGTCGAGGCTGTCGGCCCGGCCGAAGCGGCGGCGGTCGCCGTCGAGGGCGTCGTCGATCAGCCGCTCGTAGGCGTCGGCCCGGGCTCCGAGGGCGGCGGCGAGGTCGACGTCGAGGTCGACCGGGTGGGTCACCATGCGGTCGCCGGGCTCCTTGGCCTGGAGGTGCAGCGTCACGCCGTCGTCGCGGCCGAGCCGGAAGCGCAGGAAGTTCGGCGTCGGGGCCGAGCCGTCGTCGTCGGTGAAGAGGAGTCGGGGCGGGTCGTTGAACCGCACGATCGCCTCGGTGGCGGTGGTGCGCATCGCCTTCCCGGTGCGGATCAGCCACGGCACGCCGGACCACCGCCACGAGTCGATCTCGAACCGCATGGCGATGTAGGTCTCGACGTCGGATCCGGCGGCGACGCCGTCCTCGTCGGGGTAGCCGCGGTACTGGCCGCGCACGACGTTCGCCGGGTCGATCGCCTCGATCTGGCGGAAGATGCGGGTCTTCTCGTCGGCGAGGGCCTCGGCGTCGGACGCGACGGGCGGATCGCAGGCGAGCAGGGCGACGATCTGGAGCAGGTGGTTCTGCACGACGTCGCGCAGGGCCCCGACGCTCTCGTAGAACTTGCCGCGCGACCCGACGCCGAAGTCCTCGCTCATCGTGATCTGCACGCACGACACGTGGCTGCGGTTCCACAGCGGTTCGAGCATCGAGTTGGCCAGCCGGAACACCAGCAGGTTCTCGACGCTCTCCTTCCCGAGGAAGTGGTCGATGCGGAACACGGCCTGCTCGGGGAAGGCGCGGTGCAGGCAGTCGTTGAGCTCCCGGGCCGATTCGAGGTCGCGGCCGAACGGCTTCTCGACCACGACCCGGCCGTTCTCGTGCAGGCCGACCCGGGCGAGACCCCGGACGACGTCGTCGAAGAGGGCGGGCGGGATCGCGAGGAAGAACAGCGGCCGCTCGACGCCCGCGGCGCGCACCGCGTCGGCGAGGCGGTCGAACGTGGCCGGCTCCCGGTAGTCGCCCGACAGGTACGTCAGGCGCCCGCACAGCCGGTCGAGCACCTCGGCGTCGACCTCGTCGATCCGGGCCGTCACGCTCTCCCGGGCGCGGGCGCGCAGGTCGTCGTCGCTCCAGTCCGACGTGGCCACGCCGATCACCGGGCCCAGCCGGCCGTCCTCCTCGATGCGGTACAGGGCCGGGAACAGCTTCTTGGCGGCCAGGTCGCCGGTGGCACCGAAGAGGACGACCCCGTCCCCGCGACCGGGCCCGTCGGCGCTCACGACGGGCCCGGCCCCGTCGAGCCGCTCGGACCGGCGGAACCGGACGTGCCGGTCGCGCCGGACGCGCCGGACGCGCCGGACGGGCCGGTCGCGCCGGTCGCGCCGGTAGCGCCGGTCGCGCCGGACGAACCGGTCGGACCGGACGCACCGGTGGAACTGGACGGGGCGCTCGAGCCGGTCGCGCCGGACGAGCCTGACACGTCGGACGGGCCGGTCGCGCCGGTAGCGCCGGCAGCGCCGGTCGCGCCGGTAGCGCCGGCAGCGCCGGACGGGCCGGGCGGTGCGGTGGTCCCGTCGGCGCGCTCGACCGCGTGGCCGCCGAACTGGTGGCGCAGGGCGGCGATGGCCCGCATGGCGACGTCGTCGTCGTCCTGGGACACGAACCGGGCGAACAGCGAGGCCGAGATGGCGGGGGCGGCGACCCCGAGGCGCACCGCCTCCTGGACGGTCCAGCGCCCCTCGCCCGAGTCGGCCGCCACCGGCGCGACGGTGGCGAGGCCGGGATCCTCGGCGACGGCGGCGACGAGCAGGTCGAGCAACCACGACCGCACCACCGAGCCGTGCTGCCACGACCCGAGGGCGGCCGGCACGTCGATGCCCAGCTCGCTGGCGCCGAGGAGGGCGTACCCCTCGGCGAACGACTGCATCATCCCGTACTCGACGCCGTTGTGGACCATCTTGGTGAAGTGCCCGGCGCCGGCCGGCCCGACGTGGGCGAGGCCCCGCCCGTCGCCCGGCGACAGCGCCTCCAGGACCGGCCAGACGGTGCGCACCGACCCTTCGTCGCCCCCGACCATCAGGGCGTAGCCGGCCTCGAGGCCCCACACCCCGCCGCTGGTGCCGGCGTCGACCCAGCCGATGTCGCGCCCGGCGAGCCACCCGGCGCGGCGGATGCTGTCGCGGAAGTTGGAGTTGCCGCCGTCGACGACGACGTCGCCCGGGTCGAGCAGCCCGCCGAGGGCGGTGACGGTCTCCTCGGTGGCGTCGCCGGCGGGGACCATCGACCACACGACGCGCGGCGTCGGGCCGAGCGCGTCGACCAGTGCCTCCAGCGAGTCGACGTCGCCGCTCCCCGGCCGACGGTCGTACCCGACGACCTCGTGGCCGGCCCGCCGGAGCCGCTCGGCCATGTTCGCGCCCATGCGCCCGAGGCCGACCAGGCCCAGCCTCACCGGGCCACCGCCAGGAGGTCGTCGAGGGCGACGCGGCCCGCCCGCAGCCCGTGGGCGCGCAGCGTGCGGAGGTCGCCCTCGGCCTGGGCGTGCTTCAGGGCCGAGAAGCCGAAGTCGCGGCCGGGGATGGCGACGTCGGCCGGGTCGTCGCCGACGACCTGGAGGAACACGCCGGTGGCCGGACCGCCCTTGTGGAGCTGGCCGGTCGAGTGCAGGAAGCGGGGGCCCAGCCCGACGGTGGTCGCCACGCGGAGCCGGTCCCGGATCTCGGTGCGGGCGTCCTCGATGGCGTCGACGACACCGTCCTCGGGGTCGACGTAGGCCTGGATCGCCACGTAGTCGCCGGGGCCGACGCCGTCGAGCAGAGAGGCCACCGTCACCCGCTCGACCTCGCCCGGACCCCGTGCGAGCACGTCGTTGGTCGCCGCCTTGGCCTCGGCCACGTTGGGCTGGTCGAACGGGTTGATGCCGAGGGCGGCACCGCACAGCGCGGTGGCGACCTCCCAGATCAGCACCTGCTCGCCGAGGGTCGTCGTGCCCGAGGACGGCAGCGAGAACACGGGGTGGCCGGCGGCGGCGAGGGGGTCGAGGCCGTGGTGCTCGCCGATGCCGACGAACACCCGGTCGTCGCCGTAGACGTCCGGCGGGCCGAGGCGCTCGCCCGCGATCGGGACGACGCCGGTGCCGGCCTTCCCGGTCGACTCGGCGACGAGCTGCTCGATCCACAGGGCGAACGTGTCGATCTCGCCGTCGACGACGAGGGTGAGCTTGTCGCGCCCGGCGCGCACGCCGCCCGCCATGACCGCGCCGAGGGCGAGGCCCGCGTTGACCACCGGGTCGGGCTCGCGCAGCGCGGGGGTCGCGCCGGTCGCCGACGCGAGCAGGGCCCCGACGTCGAGGCCGGCGGCGGCCGCGGGCACCAGCCCGAAGAACGACAGCGCCGAGTAGCGGCCCCCGATGTCGGCGGGGTTCTCGAACAGGGCCCGGAAGCGCTCGGTGGCGGCCCGCTCGGCGAGCGACGACCCCGGGTCGGTGACGACGACGACGCGCCCCGGGTCGCCGGTGTGGTCGAGGATCACCGCCAGGTGGCTGAGCGTCTCGATCGTGCCGCCGGACTTCGACGAGGCGACGAACACGCTGTCGTCGGGCGGGCACTCGTGGGTGAGGCGGGCCACGGCCGCGGGGTCGGTGGTGTCGAGGACGCGCAGCTCCGGGTGCCCGGCGACCGGCGCGAACGACCGGGCGAGGACCTCGGGGAACAGGCTGGACCCGCCCATGCCCATGACGACGACGTGCTCGACGTCGTCGGCGACCAGCGCCTCGGCGAACGTCCGGAGCCGGTCCTCGTGCGCCGCCATGTCGGCGGCGACGTCGAGCCAGCCGAGCCGGTCGGCCACCTCGGTGGGGTCGTCCTGGAACAGCGTGTGGTCGCGGTTCCACAGCCGCTCGACCGCCCGGCGGTCCGCCAGGTCGTCGAGCGCCGCCGCCACCGGATCGGCGATCGGACCGAGGGTCTCCATGTTGCCTCCGAGCGAATGGGGTCGGAGCAGAACCTAAGCGCGCCCGACCGGTAACACCTGGGGTCGGAGGAAAACCGTTACCGGTAACACCTGGGGTCGGAGGAAAACCGTTACCCGCGCATGCCTCAGGGGGCGACGTGCCGGGCGGCGTCGGCGACGCGCTCGACGATCGCGTCGATCACGGCGTCGTCGTGGGCGAGGCCGGGGAACGTGATCTCGTACGGGCCGGGGGCGAGGGCGACCCCGCGGTCGAGCACGGCGTGGAACAGCGCCGCGTAGAGGTCGGTGTCGGTGCGGCGGGCGTCGTCGTAGTCGTGGGGTTCGCCGGCGGCGAGGTGCAGCCCGACGAGCGGCCCGACCCGCCCGACGTGGTGGTCGATGCCGGCCGCCGCCAGCGCGCCGTCGAGGCCTCCGGCGAGGCGCGCCGCGGTGCGGTCGAGCGCGGCGTAGGCGTCCGCGTCGAGCAACGACAGCGCGGCCAGGCCCGCCGCGGTGGCGAGCGGGTTCCCCGACAGCGTGCCCGCCTGGTACACCGGCCCGAGCGGGGCGAGGTGCTCCATCAGGTCGGCCCGCCCGCCGAAGGCACCGACGTTCAGGCCGCCGCCGATGACCTTGCCGAAGCACGACAGGTCGGGCGTGACGCCGTAGCGCTCCTGGGCGCCGCCGCGGGCGAGGCGGAAACCGGTGATCACCTCGTCGAAGATCAGCACCGCCCCGACGCGGTCGCACTCGGCGCGCAGGCCCTCGAGGAACCCCGGCCGCGGGGCGACGAGACCCATGTTGGCGGCGACCGGCTCGACGATGACCGCCGCGACCGTGTCGTCGAGCGTCGGCACCCGGTTGTACGGGACGACGGCGGTGTCGGCTACCGCGCCCGCCGGGACCCCGGCCGACCCGGGTGAGACCGTGCCCTCGATCAGGGCGACGCCACTGCCGGCCTCGGCGAGGAGCCCGTCGCTGTGGCCGTGGTAGTTGCCCGCGAACTTGACGATGCGATCGCGCCCGGTCGCGCCGCGGGCGAGGCGGAGCGCGCTCATGGTGGCCTCGGTGCCGCTCGACACCAGGCGCACCCGCTCGCACCCCGGCACCCGGGCCCGGATCTCCTCGGCGAGCAGCACCTCCCGCTCGGTCGGGGCGCCGTAGGACGTGCCGTCGCCCGCCGCCCGGCGCACCGCCTCGACGATCGTCGGGTGGGCGTGGCCCGCGATGATCGCCCCGTAGGACTGCACCAGGTCGAGCAGCCGCCTCCCCTCGGTGTCCCACACGTGGGGGCCCTCGGCGCGGGCGACGAAGTAGGGCGTACCGCCGACGGAGCGGAACGCCCGCACCGGCGAGTTGACCCCGCCAGGGATCACCGCGACCGCCCGCTCGAACAGTGCCGCGTTGGCGCCGGCCGCGGCGGACGACGGCCCGGCGGAGGTCGACTCGGCCGTCACCGGGCCAGGACCTCGGCGACCTCGGCGGCGAGGTAGGTGAGGATCACGTCCGCGCCCGCCCGCTTGATGGCGGTGAGGTGCTCGAGGGCCACCGCGTCGCCGTCGATCCAGCCCCGCTCGGCGGCCGCCTTGATCATCGAGTACTCCCCCGACACGTGGTACGCGGCGAGCGGCACGTCGACCTCGGCGCGGGCCCGGGCCAGGATGTCGAGGTAGGCGAGGGCGGGCTTGACCATCACCATGTCGGCCCCCTCGGACACGTCGAGGCGGATCTCCTCCAGTGCCTCCCGGGCGTTCGGCGGGTCCTGCTGGTAGGCGCGCCGGTCGCCGCCGTCGGCGATCTCGACGTCGACCGCGTCGCGGAAGGGCCCGTACAGCGCGGACGCGTACTTGGCCGCGTAGGCGAGGATGGCGACCTCGTCGAAGCCGTCCTCGTCGAGGGCGTCGCGGATGGCGACGACCTGGCCGTCCATCATCCCGGAGGGGGCGACCACCGCGGCCCCGGCGGCGGCCTGGGCGACCGCGACCTCGGCGTAGCGCTCGAGCGTGGCGTCGTTGTCGACCCCGCCGTGGCCGTCGAGCAGGCCGCAGTGCCCGTGGTCGGTGTACTCGTCGAGGCACAGGTCGGCCATGACGACCAGGTCGTCGCCGACGTCGTCGCGCAGGTCCCGGAG
>JAAYBP010000493.1 GCA_012730075.1 Acidimicrobiales bacterium
ACCCCCACCCGGAGCGTCACCGGGCGAGGGCGTCCCGGTACGCCGCCACGGTCATCGAGGCGGTCCGCTCCCAGGTGTAGGTCTCGGCGCGGGCCCGGGCGCGTGCGCCCAGCTCGCCGGCCAGCGCGGGATCGCCCAGCACCCGGTCGATGCCCTCGGCGATCTCGTCGATCGACGTCGGATCGACGAGTACGGCGGCGTCGCCGGCGACCTCCTCGGTGGCGGTCCCCCGCGACGTCACGACCGCCGCGCCCTGGGCCATCGCCTCGAGGGCGGGTAGGCCGAAGCCCTCGCGCAGGCTCGGGTACACGACCACCGACGCCCCCGCGTACAGCGGACCGAGCTGCGCCTCCGGGACGAAGCCCAGGGAGCGAGCCCGTCCCGGCAGGAGCGAGAGCAGGGCGGTGAGGTCCTCGTTCCAGCCGTCGGGTCCGACGAAGATCAGCTCGACGTCGTGGGAGATCCGCGTCATCGCCTCGACGACGCGCGGCAGGTTCTTGCGGGGCTCGACCGTGCCGCAGAACAGCACGTAGGGCCGGTCGAGGTGGTGATCGGCCTTCACCGCGGCGACCTGCTCGAGCGAGGCCCGGGCCTGATCGACGCCCCACGGGACGACGCGGATGCGGTCGCGCTCGATGCCGATCACCCCGCACTCGCGGGCGGTCGCCTCGGACGGCACGATCACGAGCCGCGCCCGGCGGCGGGTCAGCTCCGTCCCTCGAAGGAAGAAGCGCAGGCCGTGACGGGTGGCGTGGGTCGGGTCGTCGAGGAACGCCAGGTCGTGGACGGTCACCACCAGCGGCGCCCGGCTGCCCGGCACCGCCACCGCGGTGGCGTGGACGAGGTCGACCGGCCCGGTCGCGTGCTCGACGAGCGGCCGGTGCAGGGCGTGCCACGCCTCGTAGAGCGCGAGCCGGGGCAGCGGGAGCGACCGGACCGGCACCGGCGGAACCCAGGGCTCGGGGGGATCGGCCCGGTGACGGGCCGAGACGCCGACGATCTCGACGTCGTCGCGGGCGAGGAGGGCCCGCACGAGGCCGAGGGTGGACTTCGCGGTTCCGCCGGGAACCCGATGCCAGCATTGCTCGAGGGTCAGGGCAACGCGCATGGTGGCCGGTAGCATCGCGCATCGTGCCGGACCCCACTTCTGCCCCCCTCGTGCCCGCGACGCGGTGAAGGTCCTCGTCACCGGGTCCGCCGGTCTGATCGGTTCCGAGGCGGTCGAGGCCTTCGACGCCATGGGGTTTCCCGTGCACGGCGTCGACAACAACGGCCGGGCCGACTTCTTCGGTCCCCGCGGCGACACGACCTGGAACCGCCAACGCCTCGAGGCCCGCTGTCCCGGCTACGTGCACCACGACCTCGACATCCGCGACCGGGCGGGCGTCGACGACCTCCTCCGCCGCGGCGGCTACGAGCTGGTGATCCACGCCGCCGCCCAGCCCAGCCACGACCTGGCCGCCGGCCGACCGTTCGACGACTTCGACACCAACGCGGTCGGCACGCTCAACCTGCTGGAGGCGTGCCGCCGCCACTCGCCCGAGGCGGTGTTCATCACGGTCAGCACCAACAAGGTGTACGGCGACAACCCCAACCGCCTGCCGCTGGTCGAGCTCGAGACCCGCCACGACTTCGCCGACCCGGACTTCGCCGGCATCGACGAGACGATGTCGATCGAGGGCTGCCTGCACTCGCTGTTCGGGGCGTCGAAGGTCGCCGCCGACGTGCTCACCCAGGAGTACGGGCGGTACTTCGGGATGCCCACCGCCGCGTTCCGGGGTGGCTGCCTCACCGGCCCGCACCACTCCGGCGTCGAGCTGCACGGGTTCCTGTCGTACCTGGTCGCCCAGGCCATCGCCGAGGGGCCGTACACGATCTACGGCTACGACGGGAAGCAGGTCCGCGACCAGATCCACTCCGCCGACGTGGTCTCGGCGTTCTGGGCCTTCGCCCAGGACCCGCGGCCGGGCGAGGTCTACAACCTGGGCGGCGGGAAGCAGAACGCGGCGAGCCTGATCGAGTGCGTCGAGGCGATCGCGGCCCGCACCGGCAAGCGGCCGGCGCTCACCTACGACCCGCAGAACCGGGTCGGCGACCACATCTGCTACTACACCGACATGTCGAAGTTCCGGGAGCACTACCCGGGATGGGAGCAGCGGTGGAGCCTCGACGCGATCATCGACGAGATGGTCGGCTCGATGTCCGCCGCCCACCGGACGTGACCGGGTCCGGCCGCAGGCGACCGCGCCGCATCACCCTCGTCAACCAGTTCTATCCGCCGGACGTGTCGCCGACGGCCCACCTGGCGGCGTCGCTGGCGGAGCACCTGGCCGCCGGGGGCGACGACGTCACGGTCGTGACCGGCGGCGAGGGCTACGTCGAGGGCGGGCGCCGCGGGCGGCCCCGGCCGTCGTCGCCGGTGCGGGTCGTCGAGCTGTGGACCCCGGCGATGGGCAAGGCGTCGATCGCCAAGCGCCTCGCCGACTACGTGTCGTTCCTCGGCGGCGCGACGCTGCGGCTGGCGACCATGCGCGGCCAGGACGTCGTCATCGCCATGACGACCCCACCGTTCGTCGTCGTCGCCGCGGTCGTGCACCGCATCCTGCACCGCCGCAGCCGGGTCGTCCTGTGGTCGATGGACTGCTACCCCGACGTGATCGAGCGCCTCGGGTCGCGCACGTCGGGCCCTCCGGGCGTCACCGTCGAGGCCCCGACCGGCCGCGCCGCGCTGCGCGAGAGGTGGCGCGACCGGCTGCGTCCGGTCGTCTCGCTGCGCCGCGGCGGCCCGGCGTCGAACCTGCTGCGCGCCGTCAACCGCTGGGCGTTCCGGCGCGTCGACCTGGTGGTCGCACTCGACGAGGCGATGCGCGACCTCCTGCTCGACGGCTACGGGTCCGCCGACGGCACCCGCCCCCCGAGCCGGGTGATCCCCAACTGGGAGGACCGGGCCCGCTTCGCCGGGGCCGACGAGGTCGAGCCGTGGTCGGGCTACGCGGACCCGGCGCTGGCCGACCGCTTCGTCGTGCTGTACCTGGGGAACCTCGGCTACGGCCACCCGGTCAGGCCCGCGGTGGCCGCCGCCGCCCGCCTCGACGACGCCGGTGTGGCGTGGCTGTTCGTCGGCGGCGGGGCCCGGTGGGACGAGCTGGAGCAGGCCGCGCGGAAGGCCGGCGCGCAGGACCGCATCGTGCGCCGCCCCTACGTCGACCGCGACGCGACCCGGGAGATCATGGCGGGGGCCGGCTGCGCCCTGATCCTCCTCGACGACGACGCCCTGGGCCTGATGAGCCCGTCGAAGCTGCACGCCAACCTGGCCGCCGGTCTGCCGATCCTCTACGTGGGCCCGGCCGGGTCCAGCGTCGACGCGGCCATCGAACGGTTCGGCTGCGGGGTGAGCCTCCGGTCCGGCGACGTCGACGGGCTCGTCGCGGCCGTCGAGCGCCTCCGCGACGACGCGGCGTGGCGCGCCGAGCTCTCCGCCGGCGCCCGCCGCGCCTTCGCCGAGGCCTACTGCGACGAGGCCGCCCTGCCCCTGTGGGACGCCGCGGTCGACGGGGTCCTCTCCTGACGGCTCCGGAGATGCTGAGATGGTGGACGCCGTGGCCTCGACAACCCGACAGGAACGCAAGCAGCAGACGCGCGACGCGCTGCTCGCCGCCGCGCTCGGCCTGACCGAGTTCCACAGCTTCGACCACCTGAGCCTCCGCCAGGTCACCAAGGAGGTCGGCATCGTCCCGGGCGGCTTCTACCGCCACTTCCGCGACATGGACGAGCTCGGACTGGCCCTGGTCGACCGGTGCTTCTCGACGCTGTACGACCTCGCCCACGCCACCGTCGACCCGCAGCGGGGCGTCGAGTACACGCTCCGGGCGGCGGTCACCGCGACGCTCGACCACATCCGCGACCGTCCCGCCGAGTATCGCTTCATCGTGCGGGAGCGCAACGGCGGCAGCCCGGTGCTGCGCCGGGCCATCGCCGCCGAGCAGGAGCGCTACACCCTCACCCTCGCCGACTGGCTGCGGGCCGTCCCGGACCTCGCCGAGCGCTCCGAGGAGCACCGCGAGGTCCTCGCCGGGCTGATAGTCGCCATCGTCGCCGGCGCGGCCGCCTCGCTCGTCGACCCCGCCTTCGAGCCGGTCGACGAGGCCGCGATCGCCCGGCTCACCGAGCAGCGCCTGCGCGTCGTCTTCCTCGGTGCCGCACACTGGGAGCCCGACCGGGCCTGACCGGTGCGGGGCCACCGCGGCCCCTCCCCCCGCTTGGCGGACTTGTCCGCAACTTGTATCATCGACGGGGAGCGACGCAGGACGAGGAAGGGATCCACCCCATGACCAGCAACTCCTTCGGTTCCCGCCGGACCCTCGCGGTCGGCGACGACTCGGTCGACATCTACGCCCTCGACGCCGTCGGCGACGTCAGCCACCTCCCGTACGGGCTGAAGGTCCTCCTCGAGAACCTGCTCCGCAACGAGGACGGCGTGAAGGTCGGCGCCGACGACGTGCGGGGCCTCGCGGAGTGGCGACCGGGGGCCGACAGCGACGCCGAGCTGTCCTTCACGCCGGCCCGGGTGCTGATGCAGGACTTCACCGGCGTCCCCGCCGTAGTCGACCTGGCCGCCATGCGCGACGCCATGGCCGAGCTCGGGGGCGATCCGGCGACGATCGAGCCGCTCGTCCCGGTCGACCTCGTCATCGACCACTCGATCCAGGTCGACACGTTCGCCCGGGCCGACGCCTTCGACCTGAACGCCGCCCTCGAGCTCGAGCGCAACCGCGAGCGCTACGAGTTCCTGAAGTGGGGCCAGCAGGCGTTCGACTCGCTCCGGGTCGTCCCGCCGAACATGGGCATCTGCCACCAGATCAACCTCGAGAACCTGTCGCGGGTCGTCCAGCGCCGCGACGGCGTCGCCTTCCCCGACACGCTCGTCGGCACCGACTCCCACACCCCGATGGTCAACGGCCTCGGCGT
>JAAYBP010000494.1 GCA_012730075.1 Acidimicrobiales bacterium
ACGAGGCCAACGTCCTCGAGAAGGCCGCCCTGTGCTTCGGCCAGATGGACGAGCCGCCGGGGGTGCGCCTCCGGGTCGCCCTCTCGGCGCTCACGATGGCCGAGTACTTCCGTGACGTCCAGCAGCAGGACGTGCTGCTGTTCGTCGACAACATCTTCCGGTTCACCCAGTCCGGCTCGGAGGTGTCGACCCTGCTGGGCCGCATGCCCTCGGCCGTGGGCTACCAGCCGACCCTCGCCGACGAGATGGGCGTGCTCCAGGAGCGCATCACCTCGACCCGGGGCCGGTCGATCACCTCGCTCCAGGCCGTGTACGTGCCCGCCGACGACTACACCGACCCGGCGCCGTTCAGCTCGTTCACGCACTTCGACGGCACCACCGAGCTGAGCCGTGACATCGCGGCGCTCGGCATCTACCCGGCGGTCGACCCGCTGGCGTCGACGTCGACGATCCTCGCCCCCGAGGTGGTCGGCCAGCGGCACTACGACGTCGCCCGTCAGGTGCAGCAGATCCTCCAGCGCTACAAGGAGCTGCAGGACATCATCGCCATCCTCGGCATGGACGAGCTCTCCGAGGAGGACCGCGTCACGGTCGACCGGGCCCGCAAGATCCAGCGGTTCCTGTCCCAGCCGATGTACGTGGCCGAGACCTTCACCGGCCTGCCCGGCGTCACCACGCCGGTCGAGGAGACCGTCGAGTCCTTCGAGGCGCTGGTCACCGGCGAGCTCGACGACCTGCCCGAGCAGGCGTTCCTGAACGTCGGTGGGGCCGAGGCGGCCAAGGCCAAGGCGGTCGAGCTGCGCAAGTCCGCCGGGGAGTGACCTGAGCCGTGCCGTTGCATGTCGAGATCGTGTCGCCCGAGCGGGTGCTGTGGGCCGGTGACGCCGACCGCGTCATCACCCGCACCGAGGGCGGGGGCGACATCGCTTTCCTGCCGGGGCACACGCCGTTCATGGGCCACCTGGGCCCCGGGGTGACCGAGGTGCTCCAGCCCGACGGTCACGTCCTGCGCGTCGCGGTGCACGGCGGCTTCGTCGAGGTCAGCGACGACCGGGTGTCGCTGCTGTCGGACACCGCGGAGCTGTCGACCGGCATCGACCTGGCCCGGGCCCGCGCCGCCCTGGAGCGGGCCGAGTCGGCCCTGAAGGCCGGCGAGGACGACGAGGCCCGCGCCGCGCTCCGGCGCGCCGAGGTCCGCCTCGCCGCGGCCGACGACCCCGCCTGAGCGACCCTCCCCGCTGATCCAATCCTCCGGCGGCCAGCCTGGGGGCTGAGCGCCACCGGGACCGACACGGGGGGCGCCGAATCCGAGCCCACCCGCGTCGAACCCGCCGGCGGGGGGGGAGGGACCGGCGGGTTCGATGCGGGTGGGTGTCCTCGGCCACTGGAGTGGGCGGGGTGCGGCGGGGGGTGTGCACCGACGCCCGTGACCGGAACGGGCGCTGTCATGCCCCCCGCTCCGACCCCCCAAACCTCGAGAACCGCGAAATCTCGGAAACTTCAGAAGAGGTCTCTGACCTGCTCCGGAGGCCGCCCGATGACGGCCCGGCCGTCCCGGACCACGATCGGTCGCTGGAGCAGGATCGGATGCTCGACGATGGCGTCGAGCAGCTCGTCGGGCCCGGCGTCGGCCAGGCCGAGCTGCCCGTAGGCGTCCTCGCCGGTGCGCATCATCGCCCGGGGATCGTCGATGCCCAGGGCCTCCATCAGGGCGACGAGCTCGTCGCGGGTCGGCGCCTCCTTGAGGTACTCGCGCACCTCGTAGCCGTCACCGATGTCGTCGAGGATCGCCTTGGTCTCTCGCGACTTCGAACAGCGGGCGTTGTGCCAGATGGTGGCCTCGGTCATGGGATCCTCTCGTCGGGCGGGTCGGGGCGGGACAGGTCACCCGTAGTCGACCGCGCTGTACTCCTGCAGTTTGTGGGTCTGGTGCCGGGCGTCGACCAGGCGGACGGTGCCGGACTTCGATCGCATCACCAGCGACTGCGTGGTGGCCCCGGTGCCCGTGTAGCGCACGCCCTTCAGGACGTCGCCGTCGGTGATGCCGGTGGCGGCGAAGAAGCAGTTGTCGCCCTGGACCAGGTCGTCGGTGGTCAGCACCCGGTCGAGGTCGTAGCCGGCGTCGACCGCCTCCCGGCGCTCGGCGTCGTCGCGGGGCCACAGGCGGCCGAGGATCTCGCCGCCCATGCACTTCATGGCGGCGGCGGCCAGGACGCCCTCGGGGGTGCCGCCCACGCCGAACAGGATGTCGGCGCCGGAGGATGGCCACGCGGTGGACACGACGCCGATGACGTCGCCGTCCTGGATCAGGCGGATGCGGGCCCCCGCCTCGCGGATCTGGGCGATGATCGGCTCGTGGCGGGGCCGGTCCAGCACCACGGCGGTGACGTCGCGCACGGCGATGCCCTTCGCCTTGGCCACCGCGGCCAGGTTGTCGGCGACCGGAGCGGTGACGTCGACCGTGCCCGCCGCCTCCGGGCCTACCGCCAGCTTCTCCATGTAGACGCAGGGGCCCGGGTTGAACATCGTGCCCCGCTCGGAGACGCCGATGACGGAGATGGCGCCGCCGCGACCCATCGCGGTGAGCGTCGTGCCCTCGACCGGGTCGACCGCGATGTCGGTCAGGGGCGGGACGCCGCTGCCGATGCGCTCGCCGTTGTAGAGCATCGGCGCCTCGTCCTTCTCGCCCTCGCCGATGACGACGATGCCGTCCATCGTCACGGTGTCGAGGACGATGCGCATGGCGTCGACCGCCGCCCCGTCGGCGCCGTTCTTGTCGCCCCGACCCATCCAGCGGGAGGCGGCCATGGCGGCGGCCTCGGTGACCCTCACCAGCTCCATGGCGAGGTTGCGGTCGGGAACCTGCTTGTCGGGCGTCATGCGATCCGACAGTAGTGGTCCGCCGGGGGAGGCCTCCCCCCGAGCCAGGGGTGGTCGACCGGCCGCGGCGGGTGTCGCTTCCCTGCTCGGGGGGTACGGAAGGCCCCGCATGCGCACTTCCCCGTCGCTCATGCGGAGGAGCCTCCGGGCCGCCTCCGTCCTCGTCGTGCTCGCCGTCGTCGCCTGTGGCGGCGGCGACGAGCCGACGGGCGACCCCACGACCACGGCCCCGACCACCGACGCGGCCACCACCGCCGGTCCCTCGTCGACGACCACCGAGGGCCCCGGCGACGAGGCGGTGCCCGGGGACGGGGAGTCGGAGCTGACCGACGAGCAGGCGGCCGCCCAGGTGCAGGCGCTGATGTCGAGCTACCGGGCGGCGCTGATCGACGCCGCCGCCGGCGGCTCGCTCGACGAGCGCTTCCAGGCCGCCCTCAACGGCGTGTTCAGCGGCGCGCAGGTCGACCGGGAGGTCCAGGGGCTGGAGTCGCGGGGCGGCGCGGCGGCGCTGACCACCGACCCCGCGCCGCTCGACGTCGGCCCGGTCACCGTGACCTCGACGGCCGAGGGGTGCGCGGCGGGGACCGCGGAGATCGAGGGCATCGACGGCCTCTTCACCTTCGACCTCGGCGTCGTGCAGCCCTACTACTTCCGGATGGTGCCGGCGGCCGACGGGGCGTCGTCGCCCGGTTGGCGCATCACGTTCCTCGCGTTCAGCAACAACGGCCTCCCCCTGGAGCAGGCGACGTGCGACTGACCCATCCCCTCCGAGCGGCGCTCGTCACGGCGGCCGCTGCCGTGACCGCCGTCGTGGCCCCCGCGGGCGCGGCGGGCGCCCAGGACGGCACGGTGCCCCCGCCCCCGCCGCCGGAGTGCGAGGCGACGACGTTCAACAGCTGCGCGGGCGGCCAGGACGTCGAGCTCGCCGACGAGGCGTTCATCGCCGGTTCCGGCGCGGGCGTGCAGGTCAACCTGCTGTTCGAGCGGTACTTCGACGAGGTGCGGGTCAGCGAGGACTCGGCGGCGGGATACGAGACCGGGTGCTGGGGGATCCGCCTCGCCGCCGACGGGGTAGAGCTCGCCGAGGCGGTCGCCGACCGCGACGGTCTGGGCGAGAACGACGTCGCCTGGGGCAACTGCGACCCGGACGAGACGATCGACCGCGAGTTCATCGCCCGCCTCTACTGGGAGCGCCTCGCCGCCCCGCCGCCGCCGACCCCGCTGCGCGTGCGGCCCGGCGAGGCCCGGGTGGGGGTGCCCGCCTACCTGGAGATCGGCGGCCCCAACCCGGCGTCCCAGGCGTTCGACACGCCGATCGGGCGGCTCACCTTCGCCATGACGCCCCGCTACGTCGTCACCTGGGGCGACGGCGCGTCGTCCACCACCGCGTCGCAGGGCGCGCCCCCCGGCGGCGGCCCGGGGGCCATCATCCACACCTACACCGACCACGGCGCGGTCACGATCACGGTCGCGGCGCACTGGCGGGCGACCTGGACGCTCGGGCCGTTCTCGGGCGACCTGCCCGAGCTGATCGCGCCGACCGCCGCCTCGCTCGACCTCCAGGTCGAGCAGCGCCAGGCCACGGTCGACTGATCCCGCTCCGTTTCCCGCGTAGCGGCGCGCGATTCCCGCCCTGGGCGGCGAGAATCGCGCGCCGCTTCGGGGTTGTCGGGGGTCGATGTCGCACCCCGGCGGTAGCTTCCGGCGGGTGAGCCCCCGCAGCGCGACCGGCGACGTGCTGGCCGCGATCGACGTCGGCACCAACTCGGTGCACATGGTCGTGGCGCGGGTCGTCGACGGCGACCGCTTCGACGTGATCGCCCGGGAGAAGGAGCAGGTCCGCCTGGGCCGGGGCGGGACCGACATGAAGCGGCTCGCCCCCGACGCGGTCGAACGAACCGTGGCGGTGCTCGACCGGTTCCGGCGGGTCGCCGACGCCCACGACGCCGAGGTGCGGGCGGTGGCGACCTCGGCGGTGCGCGAGGCCCAGGATCCCGACGTCCTGCTCGACCGGGCGCGGGCCGAGGCCGGCGTCGAGGTCGAGGTGATCTCCGGGGTCGAGGAGGCGCGGCTGATCCACCTCGGCGTCCTGTCGGCGCTCCCGGTGTTCGAGTCGAGGATCCTCGTCACCGACATCGGCGGTGGCAGCACCGAGCTGGTGCTGGGCCACCGCGGCGAGGCGATCTCCGCCCGGTCCCTGAAGCTGGGTGCGGTCCGCCTCACCGACCGCTACTTCGCCGACGGGGTGCCGACCAAGGCCGACGTCGAGCGGTGCCGCCGTCACGTCCGGGCCGCCCTCGACCCCTTCGGTCGCATCGTCGAGGAGCGTGGCGGGTACGAGACCGCGATCGGCTGTTCGGGCACGATCGAGCAGCTCGTCCGCCTCGCCCGACGCCGGGCCGGCGACCACGATCCGCTACGCACGTGGAACGGCGTCACCGCCACGGGCGACGAGCTGCTCGCCGTGATCGGCGAGGTGGTCAAGGCCACCCGCAAGGGCACGGTCGATCGGATCGAGGGCCTCGACCCGAGGCGCTACGACATCATCGCCGCCGGCGCGCTCGTGCTCGAGGGCGTGCTCGAGCGCTTCGGGGTCGGGGAGCTCGTCGTCAGCGAGGCGGCGCTCCGCGAGGGCGTCCTGATCGACACGCTCGACCGCATCCGCGGGGGCTCGGCGCACCACGTCACCGACGTGGGTCGGCGCAGCGCCCGCCACCTCGCCGCCGCGTTCGACGACGACGCCGAGCACTCGGCCTGGGTCGCCGCCCTGGCGCTGGAGGTGTTCGACGAGATCGCCGGCGAGCTCGACCTGCCCGCCGGGGCCCGCGACCACCTGGAGGCGGCCGCCCTGCTCGCCAACGTCGGCCTCACCGTCAGCCACGCCGGTCACCACAAGCACTCGTACTACGTGATCCGGCACAGCGATCGCCTGCTCGGCTTCACCGACGCCGAGATCGAGCGCATCGCGCTCGTCGCCCGCTACCACCGCAAGAGCGCCCCCAAGGCGAGCCACCCCGAGTACGCCCGGCTCGACCCCGAGGAGCAGCGGATCGTCCGGGTCCTGGCGGGCATCCTGCGCATCGCCATCGGCCTCGACCGAACCCACGCCCGCGCCGTCGAGCAGGTCGCCGCCCGACTCGACCCCGACGGCCTCGTCGTCACCGTCACCCCGCGCGACGGCGCGGACGTCGAACTCGAGCTGTACACCGCGTCCGAACGCTCGGGTCTCCTCGCCGACGTCCTCGGCCGCCCGGTGGTGGTCACGCTCGACCGACCGGCGGTTGCCCCGTGAGCGGCGACCCGACGCGCGGCGACGTCTTCCCCGGGCCGGGTCCGTTCGGACGGTCGGTCGTCGTCGCCGACGGCGCCGACCCCCCGCCCGCGTGGAGCGACGCGCCGCGGGTGGTGGTCGACGACGCGGTGCTGGCCGCGCCCGCCGAGGCGGTCGCCCTCCTGCACGCGGCCTGGGCCGAACGCGAGCCGGTGGTGATCGATCTGCGGGTCGACCCGGCCACGTTCCGTGCCCCCGAGACGGTCGCCGGGACGCCGTGGGAGCTGGGCGTCGACCTCGACCTGGCGCTCGAACGGCTCCACTTCCTCGTGTGGGCGGCGGCGTGGGACGCCCGCGGCGACGAGCCGGTGTGGTGGTGGGGGGTCAAGGCCGCCCGGCTCGCCGAGGGCGCCCGTCCCACGCCCGAGGGGCCCGCCGACCTGCGGCTGGGCGACGGCACGCCGCTGTGGGTCGACGGCGGGCCGCGCGAGCCGTTCCCGTCCGAGTACGGCGTCGTGCACCGAGAGTCGGTCGAGCGGGGCCGCCTGCGGGCCGATCCGCCGCCCCGGCCGCCCACCGCCGACCTTGCGCCCGACCAGCTCGCGGCGGTAACCCACGCCCGTGGGCCGGCGCGGATCGTCGCGCCGGCCGGATCCGGTAAGACGCGGGTGCTCACCGAACGGCTGCGGCACCTCGTCGTCGACCGGGGGTGGGACCCGGCCACGATCCTCGCCGTCGCCTACAACGTGCGCGCCCGCGACGAGATGGTCGCCCGCACCGAGGGCCTCGGCGTGCGGGTCCAGACGCTCAACGGGCTCGCCCACGCCATCCTCGCCCGCCAGCGCGGTCGGGCCCCGGCGGTCCTCGACGAGCGCGACGTGCGCCGGCTGCTCGACCCGTTCCTCCCGAAGCGGCGGGCCCGGGCCAACACCGATCCGGTCGCGCCCTACCTGGAGGCGCTCACCGAGGTCCGCCTCGGGCTGCGCGCCCCCGCCGACGTCGAGAGCGGGCGCGGCGACGTACCCGGGTTCGCCGACGCGATCGGGCCCTACCGCGAGGCGCTCGCCCGGCAGGGCGTGGTCGACTTCGACGAGCAGGTCACCGCGGCGATCGAGGCCCTGCTCGGTGACGGCGACCTGCGGGCGCGGGTCCAGGCCGACCATCGGCACCTCCTCGTCGACGAGTTCCAGGACCTGACCCCCGCCCACGTCCTCCTGGTCCGCCTCGTCGCCGGACCGCCCCTCGACGTGTTCGGCGTCGGCGACGACGACCAGGTGATCTACGGCCACGCCGGCGCCGACCCCCGCTTCCTGATCGACTTCGCGACGTGGTTCCCCGGCGGGGGCGAGCATGCCCTGGAGGTCAACCACCGGAGCGCGGCCCCGATCGTCGGGGCGGCCGCCACGCTGCTCTCCTACAACCACCGTCGGGTACCGAAGGTCATCCGCCCGGCCGGCGGCGCGGCGGACGACCGCGACGCGCTCGTGGTGCGCACCCACGGACCGTCCGACGGGGCGGGCGCGCTGGTCGAGACGGTGCGCGGCTGGCTCGACGAGGGGGTCGCACCGGGCGACGTCGCCGTCCTCACCCGCGTCCACGCCCTCCTCCTGGCGCCCCACGTCGCGCTGGCCGAGGCGGGCGTCCCGGTCCGCTCGACCGTGGGCACCGAGATCCTCGACCGCACCGGCACCCGTGCCGCCCTCGCCTACCTCCGGCTCGCCTCATCTCCCGACGCCCTCGGCCCCGCCGACCTGGCCGAGGTCTACCGGCGACCGAGCCGCGGGCTCCCGCAGTGGATCACCAAGTGGTTCCGGCGGGAGATGGGCCTCGCCGACCTCGAACGGATCGCCGGCCGCATCGACGACGAACGGGTCGCGGCCAAGGTGCGCGACCTCGTCGCCGACATCGGCCTCGTGATCGCCGCGGCCGACGGGGGCACCACCCGGCGGGTGCTCGAGGTGGTCCGCGACGACGTCGGCCTCGGCGAGGCGATGGACGGCCTCGACCGCTCGAAGGGCGGCGAGGGCTCCAGCCAGCTCGACGACCTGGAGGCGCTGATCCAGGTGGCCGACCTCCACCCGGACGTGGCCGGCTTCGAGCCGTGGCTGCGCCGGGCGATGGCCACGCGCCGAGAGGCTGACGCGGTCGTGCTCTCCACCGTGCATCGGGTCAAGGGCCAGGAGTGGCCGCGCGTCGTCGTCGCCGGGGTCACCGCCGGGCTGTGCCCGCACCGGCTGGCCGCCGACGACGAGGAGGAGCGGCGGGTGCTCCACGTGGCGATCACCCGGGCGCGCGACCGGGCGGTCGTGCTCGGCGACGCCAGCCGCCGCTCGCCGTTCCTGGCCGAGCTGACCGGCGATGCGCCCCGTCGTCCCGCCCGCCCCGTCGCCCGTCCGGCGGGTCGGCCCGGCCCGTCGAACGGGGCCGACGGGCGGTTGCCCGGGGTCGGCGGGCGGGGCCGGGAGCGGTCCGAGGGCGGGCGCCGGGCCGCCGGCCCGCCGCTCGAGGGCGAGGCCCGCGGACGCGAGGAGGCGCTGCGGACGTGGCGCCGCGAGCGGAGCCGGGCCGACGGCGTACCGGCCTACGTCGTCGCCTCCGACGCCACCCTCCGGGCCATCGCCGAGCGGGCCCCCGCCGATCGGGGGACGCTGGCCCGGGTCCCCGGCATCGGCCCGGCCAAGCTCGACCGCTACGGCGACGAGATCCTCGCCCTGGTGGGCGATACTGCACCGATGCCCGACGAGGTGAGCGACCGATGAGCTTCCGGAACCTGCTCGGCCGCGGCCGCCGCGACGA
>JAAYBP010000495.1 GCA_012730075.1 Acidimicrobiales bacterium
CAGGTCGGCTGCACGCCGCCGACGCTCGGCGACTTCGTGATCAGCGGGCACGGCTACGGCCACGGCCGGGGGATGGGCCAGTACGGCGCCCTCGGGTACGCGATCGACCACGGCTGGACCGCCACCCAGATCCTCGACCACTTCTACGGTGGGACGACCGCGGGCACCGCGTCGAACGCGACCCAGCGCGTGTACCTCGTCGGCAGCGCCGGGATCGACCTGACCGTCACCCAGGCGTCGGGGAACCTTCGGGTGCCCGGCTATGGCGGCGACGTCGCCGCGGTGTCGATCCGGAGGCTGAGCGCGTCGACGTTCCGCGTCTACCGGTCGTCGAGCGCGAGCTGCTCGGGTCCGTGGACCCTCGTCGGCGAGACGACCTCGACCGACGTCGCGGTGACCTCGTCGGTCGGCCAGGGCGAGACGGCGTCGCGGATGATCCGTGACTGCCGCACCGGCCGCTCCTACCGCGGGGCGCTCCGGGCGGTGCGGGCGTCCCGGCCCGGCGCCGACTTCGTCACCGTCAACCAGGTCGATACCGAGTCGCTGCTGCGCGGCATCGTCCCGCTCGAGCTGCACCCGACCTGGGCGCCGGTCGGCGGCGGTCGGGGCGCGGCCGCCCTGCGGGCCCAGGCGGTCGCCGCCCGGAGCTACGTGCTGGCCGGCGACACCCGGTGGGGAACGTGGGCCACCACCTGCGACTCGGTCACCTGCCAGGTCTACGGCGGTTACTCGGCGGAGGATCCGCGCACCGACGCCTCCGTCTCCACCACCACGGGTGTGGTGAGGCGAACGGCCGGTGGGGCGATCGCCCGCACCGAGTTCTCGTCGTCGACCGGCGGGTGGAGCGCGGGCGGCGTGTTCCCCGCGGTGGCCGACGCGGGCGACGCCTACGCGTCCAACCCGCACCGCAACTGGTCCGTGACCTTCACCGCCGCCCAGATCGCCGCCGCCTTCCCGGGCCGGGGCACGTTCCTCGGCTTCGACACCTGGGTGCGCAACGGGCACGGCGACTGGGGCGGGCGGGTCGTGTCGGTCCGCCTGCTCTTCAGCGGCGGGGCCAGCGGGGGAAGCCTCACCCGCACCGGCGAGCAGGTCCGCTCCGCCCTCGGCCTCAAGTCCGACTGGTTCACCGCCTGACCCGCGCCCCCGACACACGGAACCCGGTACCGGTCGTCGCCGACAGGCGGAACCCGGTACCGGTCGTCGACGGTGCCGTCGGGTCGGGGTCGGGGTGTCGTACCCTCGACCCCGTGGCCGGGCCGACACGGCGGATCTTCCGCATCCGAGACGACGACGTCGACCTGACCTCCGGCGCCCAGGCCGCCACCGCCGAGCCGGACGAGGTCCCCGCGCTGCAGGCCCGGCTGGTGGAGTCCGACGCCGAGCTGCGCGCCACCGTCGCCCAGCTCGACCTGGCCAACCGCGAGCTGGCCGCCGTCGCGTCCGACCTCGAGGCGGCCGCCCTCCAGCTCGCCGCCGTCGAGGAGGAGACCGAGGTCATCGACCAGGAGATGCGGGTCCGCACCGAGCAGGTCGCCCTCGGCCACGACATCCTCGACCGGCTGCTCGAGGCGATCGACGAGCCGGTGCTGATCCTCGACGGCGATCTGCGCCTCCAGACCTGGAGCCGGGGCGCGGTCGACGCGTGGGGCATCGACCCCGACGAGGGCTACGCGGTGCCGCTCGCCGGCCTCCGCGGTTCGCTCGACACCGCGGTGGTGGTCGAGCTGGCCCGCCGGGCCGCCGCGTCGCCCAAGGAGACCCAGTCCACCCGGATCGAGGTCGAGACCGAAGCGGGTTCGGTGGCGGTGCTCCGCGCGTGGCGGGTCACCGCGCGCGGCGTCGACTCCACCGGCTCCCGCGGCGTCGACGCGGTGATCGTCATAGGCCACGCCGTCGGATGACCGCCACCCGTCCGCGCCGGCGGGCCCACCGCGGCTCCGCCCTGCTCGCCGCCGTGCTGCTGCTCGGCGCCGTCGCGTGCAGCGGCGACGACGGCACCGACGCCGCGTCCGGCGACGACGGCGGTACCACCACGACCGCCGCCACGCTCGTCGAGCCCGAGCGGTTCGAGGGCGAGACCGCGGACTTCTACGTGGTGCCCGACCCACTGCCCCCCGGCGAGCCCGGGGACCTCATCCGCGTGCAGGAACTGGAGTCGGGCACGGACGAGGTCACCCTGCGGATCATGTACCACTCGATCGACGGCGCGGGCCGCGACCGGGCGGTCACCGGCATCGCCACCTACCCGACCGCCGAGCCCCCCGAGGGCGGCTGGCCGGTCGTGTCGACCGCCAACGGCACCGTCGGCCTGGCGGGGCAGTGCGCGCTGAGCCGCCACGGCAGCCC
>JAAYBP010000496.1 GCA_012730075.1 Acidimicrobiales bacterium
CGCCGCGCTCGGCGGCGGCGGGATGTCGGTGCCGCGGGGCACGAAGGCCAGCGTGTAGGCCGCGAAGTCGGTGTCGAAGTGGACGCCGTTGAAGCCCGACGTGCGGATCGTCGGGTCGTGGTCGGTCTGGCGGGCGTCGGGCCAGGTCGCCAGCATCACCTCGGCGTCCTCACCGTCGCACGAGGTGCTCCCCTGGCGATACTCGCGCTCGTTGTACGGCTCGCCCGGCGGGAGGATGATCGACGTGTCGGTCACCTGCATCCCGACCTGGTCGAAGAACTTCCCGAACGTCGCCGACTTGCCCGCCGCGCCCGCGAGGAACGGGTGGATGTGGATCAGCCCGTCCTCGTGGGTGTGGATGCCGAGGGCGTCGGTGCCCTGGTCGGACAGGTCCTGGACCCACCGGTCGCAGACGTAGATGCCGAACGCGGCGTGCCAGTGGTCGCCGAGCGCCGGGTCGCCACCGCTGGCGCCGTCGGACCGGGCGAAGGCCACCAGGCCCAGGCCGAGCACGCAGATGGCCACGACCGCGGCCGGGAAGCCGAGGCTGCGACGCTGACCCTTGGCGTGGCCGCCGGCGCGCGAGGCGCGGGCGACCTTCTTGGCGGAGGATGCCTTTCCCATGAGGGGGTCACCCTATCCGCCCGACCCCCCGGGCCCCCGGTCGGCCCGGCAGTCCTCGGCGGCCCTACCGGTCAGCGCGCCGCGTCGCGGTACGCGCCCACCAGCCCGGCCGCCGAGGCGGCGACGGTGAAGTCCGCGGCGCGCTCTCGACCCGCCTCGGAGAGGGCACGACGATGGTCCTCGTCGTCGGCGAGGCGGACGAGCGCCGCCGCCCACCCGTCGACGTCGTCGGGGTCGACGAGCACCCCGGCGCCCGCCACGACCTCGGGGAGCGAGCCGGCCGACGCGGCGACGACGGGCACGCCGAACGCCATCGCCTCCAGCGCGCCGAGCCCGAACCCCTCGTAACGGGACGGGAAGGCGAGCGCGAGCGCGCCGGCGACCAGCGCGTCGAGGTCGGTCCGGGCGATCCGGCCGGTGCGGTGGATCCGGTCGGCCGCGCCGGACGCGTCGATCGCCCGGTGCACCTCCCCCTCGAAGGGCCCCGCGCCCCCGGTCAGCACCAGCTCTAGGTCGTGGTGCTCGTGGGCGAGCCGTCCGAACGCCTCGATCAGGGTCAGGTGGTTCTTGTGGGGATAGGTGATCACCGGATACGTGATCCAGCGCTCGCCGATGCCGTGGGCCCGACGGACCGAGTCGATCCGGTCGGCCGCGGGCGGCACGAACTGCTCCGGCCCCAGACCGTGGGGCACGACCCGCACCCGGTCCTCGGGGACGCCGAAGCGCTCGACCACCCGGTCGGCCGAGGCCCGCGACGGGGTCACGACGAGCGTCGCCCGCCGCACCGAGCGGGGCAGCACCGCCCGCAGGTACGCGACCTTGGCGCGGGAGAAGTTGTCCGGCAGGTCCAGCGGTTGCAGGTCGTGCACCGTCAGCACCGACGGCGACGGCGAGGTCGGCGGCAGGACGCCCCCCGCGTGGTGGATCAGGTCGAGCCCGTCGCGGCGGGCCACCGCCGCCAGCCAGGTCGCCTCGGCGCCGACGCGGAGCGGCTTCACCCCTCCGTACAGCCCGATCAGGCGGACGGGGCACCGGTCGGTCAGCTCGGGGTGGGCCCGGCCCAGGGCGGTCAGGCCATAGAGGCGCAGGTCGACGTCGGTGTCCGCGTCGAGCACGCCGCCGAGGATCGCGACCGTCGCCTCCTCGCTCCCGCCGACCACGCCTGGGACCAGCCACAGGAGGTTCACCCCCACCCGGAGCGTCACCGGGCGAGGGCGTCCCGGTACGCCGCCACGGTCATCGAGGCGGTCCGCTCCCAGGTGTAGGTCTCGGCGCGGGCCCGGGCGCGTGCGCCCAGCTCGCCGGCCAGCGC
>JAAYBP010000082.1 GCA_012730075.1 Acidimicrobiales bacterium
CAGGCGGGCACCCGCACCGGCGGCGAGGACCACCCCTGCCAGACTGTCAGCCATGGCCGCCCTCACCCGCTGGACCAACCCGTCCCTGCCCCAGACGCTCCAGATCGGGATGTTCCTGCTCTACATCGACGCGGTCTTCGGCCTGCTGTTCGGGACGGTGCTGGCCTTCCCGATCGGCACGGCGATCGTGGTCGGTTCGGCGGCGGCGGGCCTCGGCATCGCCAACGAGATGAAGTGGGGATGGGTGCTCGGCGTCGTCGTGTCGGTGGTGTCCCTCGTCTTCGCCGTACTGCTGTTCGCGTCGGTGGGCTTCTCGGCGGTCATCTCGCTCGCCTTCGCGGTCGCCCAGCTCCTGCTGCTCGTCCACCCGCAGAGCCGGGAGCACCAGCGCGTGTGGTTCCAGTGACCCGGCCGGGAGGGGTGGGAGCACGGACACCACATCGGCCATGATGCCCACATGACGACGACGATCGACGGCATCAGCGGGCTCAAGGAGCTGGTGGGCACGCACCTCGGCTACTCCGACTACCTGGAGATCACGCAGGAGCGGGTCAACACCTTCGCCGACGCCACCGGCGACCACCAGTGGATCCACGTCGACCCCGAGCGGGCGAAGGCCGAGTCGCCGTTCGGCGGGCCGATCGCCCACGGCTACCTGACGCTGTCGCTCGGACCCGTGCTCGCCCCCCAGATCATGCGGGTCGAGGGCATCAAGATGGGCGTCAACTACGGCTGCGAGAAGGTGCGCTTCCCGTCCCCGGTGCCGGTCGGCTCGCGGCTGCGCCTCGGGGCCGCGCTCGACGCGGTCGACGACATCGCCGGCGGCGCCCAGGTGTCGATGACCTTCACCTACGAGGTCGAGGGCGCACCGAAGCCGGCCTGCGTCGCCAGCATCATCTTCCGGTACTACGAGTAGTCCGGCGCGGTCGTCCGACCGCCGGCCCGTCCCCGTGCCCGCCCCCACCTGGAACCTGGCCGACCTCTTCGAGGCGGTGGTCGACCTCGTCGGCGACCGCGAGGCCGTGGTCACCGACCACGAGCGCGTCACCTACGCCGGCCTCGACGCGCGGGCGAACCGGCTCGCCCACCTGCTGGCCTCGCTCGGCGTCGGGCCCGGCGACCGGGTCGGCGTCGTGCTCCGCAACGGCTCGGAGCACCTGGAGGCGGTGCTCGCGTCGTACAAGCTCCGCGCCATCCCGTTCAACGTCAACTACCGCTACACCGAGAACGAGATGCGGTACCTGCTCGACGACGCCCGCCCGCGGGTGGTCCTGCACGGGCCCGAGCTCGATCCGGCGGTCGGCCCGGCGGTCGAGCAGCTCACCCGGGCCGGCGAGCGGGTCACCGCCCTGGTGGGACGCGGCCCCGACCACGAGGCCCGCCTGGGTGAACACCCGCCGGTCCGCCCGCCCGTCGCGGGCCGCAGCGGCGACGACCTGTACCTGCTCTACACCGGGGGCACGACGGGCATGCCCAAGGGCGTCGAGTGGCGCCACGAGGACATCCTGTTCGCCGCGCTCGGTGCCGCGGGGGGCGTCGCCGTCGCCCACGCCGACGCCGAGCCGCCCAGCACGCCGACCGAGCTGGTCGAGCGGGCCCGTCGGGGCGGGATACGGGCCGTCACCGCCAGCCCGTTCATCCACGGCACCGCGCAGTGGGTGGCCCTCGGCACGCTCCTGGCGGGAGGCACGGTCGTGACCACCCGGTCCTCGACCTTCGTCGCCGCCGACCTCTGGGACCTCGTCGAGGCCGAGGCGGGCACCGTCGTCGTCATCGTCGGCGACGCCTTCGGCCGTCCGCTGGCCGACGCCCTCACCGCCGAACCCGACCGGTGGGACCTCGGCTCGGTCGTCGCGGTCGTGTCCGGCGGGGCGGTCCTCTCCCCCGCGGTCCGCGACGAGCTGGCCGCCCACCTGCCGTGGGTGGCGGTGGTCGACGGCTACGGCACGTCGGAGACCGGGGGCCAGGGCAACGCCGTCACCTGGCCCGGCCAGCCGACGACCCGCGCCGCCCGGTTCCCGCTCGGCGGCCACACCGCGGTGCTCGACGAGGACGGCACGCCGCTGCTCGGCGGGATCGACACCGGGCGCATCGGCCTGATCGCCCGGCGCGGCCACATCCCCCTCGGCTACCGCAACGATCCCGAGCACACGCGGGCCACGTTCCCCGTGATCGACGGCGAACGCTGGGCGGTGCCCGGCGACGTCGGGCGGGTGGAGGACGACGGCACCGTGACCCTGCTCGGCCGGGGGGCGAGCTGCATCAACACCGGCGGCGAGAAGGTGTTCCCCGACGAGGTGGAGGCGGTGCTGAAGGCCCATCCCGACGTGTTCGACGCGGCGGTGGTCGGCGTGCCCGACGACCGGTGGGGCGAGCGGGTCGCGGCCGTCGTCGCGCCCCGACCGGGCCGCACGCCGTCCGACGCCGACCTCGACGAGCACTGCCGCGCCCACCTCGCCGCCTACAAGGTGCCGCGCACCGTCGTCACCGTCGCCGAGGTGCGCCGCCTGCCCTCCGGCAAGGCCGACCACGCCTGGCTGCGCGCCACCGCCGCCGCTCCGACCCCGCCCCGATCCGACGAGACCACCCCGAGGACCCCATCGTGACCCACGAGTTCACCCTCGCCTCCGTGTTCGACGCGATGGCCGCCGCGTACCCCGACCGGGACGCGATCGTGTTCCGCGACCGGCGGCTGTCGTACGCGGCGGTGGCCGAGCGCAGCCGGCGCCTGGCCCACGTCCTCGCCGACGCCGGCCTCGGTGCGCGCCGTGAGCGCGACGGGCTCGACGGCCACGAGTCGCACCAGGACCACGTCGGGCTCTACCTGCACAACGGCAGCGAGTACATCGAGGGCATGCTCGCCGGCAGTGCGGCGCGGGTGGCGACGTTCAACGTCAACTACCGCTACGTCGCCGAGGAGCTGACCTACCTGCTGCGCGACTCCGACGCGCGCGGTCTGATCTACCACGCCCGCTTCGCGCCCCTCCTCGACGCGATCCGAGCCGACCTGCCCGACCTGACGGTGCTGATCCAGGTGGCCGACGAGAGCGGCGAGGCCCTGCTCGAGGGCGCCCTCGACTACGACGAGGCCCTCGCCGCCGCCGACCCCGGCCCCCTCGACCGCCAGCCGTCGCCCGACGACCTGTACATCCTCTACACGGGCGGCACGACCGGCATGCCGAAGGGCGTGCTGTGGCGCCAGCACGACATCTACGTCGCGGCGATGGGCGGCCGCCCGTTCGGCTCCCCCGACGTGTTCCCCGACGTCGACGCGATCGTGGCGGCGGCCGCCGGCGGCGGCATGCGCGCCGCCCTGACCCCGCCCCTGATGCACGGCGCCGCCCAGTGGCTCACGTTCAACACGTTCACCGGCGGCGGCGCGGTCGTCATCCCCGACGACCCGAGCCGGCTCGACGCCGCGAACGTGTGGGACCTCGTCGAACGGGAGCGGGTCAACATCGTGCAGATCGTCGGCGACGCCTTCGCCCGCCCCCTGATCGACGAGCTCGACCGCCGGGGCCGCGACCTGTCGAGCGTGGTCGCGGTCGTGAACGGCGGCGCCCCGTTCACCGCCGAGCTGAAGGAGCGCCTGCTCGAACGGATGCCCGACATCATGGTGCTGGACGCCGTGGGCGCGTCGGAGACCGGCGCCCAGATGGGCCAGACCTCGACGCGGGGCACCGCGACCACCGGCACGTTCACGCCCGGCCCGGGCGCGGTGGTCGTCGCCGAGGACCTCGACCGCCTGGTCGAGCCGGGATCCGACGAGCTGGGTTGGCTCGCCCAGCAGGGGTACGTCCCGCTCGGGTACCTCGGTGACGCCGGGAAGACGGCCCGCACCTTCCCCGTGATCGACGGGATCCGCCACGCGGTGCCCGGCGACCGGGCCCGCTGGAACGCCGACGGCGTGATCGAGCTCCTCGGCCGTGACTCGGTCACGATCAACTCGGGTGGCGAGAAGATCTTCGCCGAGGAGGTCGAGATGGCGATCGCACCGCACCCCTCGGTGGCCGACGTCGTCGTCACCGGCCGCCCGTCGGAGCGGTGGGGGTCCGAGGTCGTGGCGGTCGTGCAGCTCGTCGAGGGCGCCGCACCCGACGAGGAGGGCCTGCTCGCCGAGGCGACCCGGCACATCGCCCGCTACAAGCTCCCCAAGGCGTTCGTCTTCGTCGACGAGATCGTCCGCTCCCCCGCCGGCAAGGCGGACTACCGCTGGGCCCGCGCCCGGGCCGAGGAGGCCGCCGACACCTGAATCCGCCCAGATTTCAATCCTGGTCCACCGTCGGGGTGGATCAGGGTTGAAGTTTCGGGTGGTCTACTCGGCGACCCGCTCGGTCACCGGCGAGGCGAACTGGAACACGCACATCGCCTGGTGGTCGCCGGCGAGCCACTCGACCTCGGTGGGCACGAGGGCCCGCAGGTCGAGTCCGGTCGTGTCCCGCTCGACGGCGGCGTCGACCGGCTCGCGACACAGGTCGAGCGCCGTGGCGGTCAGCTCGGCGACCCCGGGGTACGCGTCGGACGACCCGGGCAGCTCGATGGCGACGACGACCTCCAGGCGATGGGCCTCCCGGCACGCGACCTCCTCGCCGGGGTCGGCGGCGTCGCCCGTGTAGCAGCCGCCGATGCGGCCGTGACGGCGGACGTCGGCCCCCGACGCGGCGGTGCGGTCGCGCGCGCTGTCGATCGTGTCGACGATGCCTCGCTTCTCGGGCGTCAGGTCGATGCGGTCCCACGCGTCCGGCACGTCGAGGCGGTCCCAGTCGTCGACGAGGCTGACCCCGGCCCCGACGAGCAGGGCGCCGCCGACGAGGAGGGCCAGCACGGCCAGGCCCGCGCCCCGCGCGGCCCGCGAGTGCCGGCGCGCCTCACCGAAGGAAGCGACCGAGTAGACGACGGCCAGCAGGCCCGACAGGACGGCGACGATGCCGAAACCGATCGTGAACATCCACCACCGGCCCGCCTCCCAGTCGGGCAGGATGTGCGTGGCGCGTGCGACCGCCAGGCTGACGGACCCGAGGGCGATCGCCCACCCGACCCGGGTGAGGCCCTCCACGTACTCCCGGCGCGGGCGCGGCAGCGTGTCCGACGGCGCCGCGACCTGGGGCGCCGGCGGAGCGGACGCCCACTGGGGCAGCGATGCCGGCGGCGGGGCCTCGCCCGGTGCGTAGACGTCTTCCTGGTTCACGTTCCCCCTCCGCGCTCACCGCGGACGGTGGCCAAGCTAGCCCGCGGCGCGCCACCGTCGGTGATCGCCCGGTTCCTCGGTCCCGGCGGGTTCCCCCGGTCGCGGGACGGCCCCGTAGCCTCGCCCGACGTGACGACCCCGACGCCCGGCCGCCCGCTCGCCTCCGGCGACCTGCCCGACGCCGACCACCTGCCCGAGGGGGCGGAGAAGGTCGCGGCGGTCCGCTCGATGTTCGACACGATCGCTCCCCGGTACGACCTGGTGAACCGGGTGATGACGTTCCGGATGGACGTGGGTTGGCGGCGGCGGGCGGTGCGCGCCCTCCAGCTCCCGGCCGAGTCGCGGGTCTACGACCTGGCCTGCGGCACGGGCGACCTGTGCGAGGAGCTCCGCCGCGTCGGGCACCGGCCGGTGGGGTTCGACCTGTCGTTCGGGATGCTCCTCTCGTCGCGGACCGAAGCGCCGCTGGTGCACGCGGACGCCCTGCGGCTGCCGGTACCCGACGCGAGCGCGGACGGCGTCACCTGCGGTTTCGCCCTGCGGAACCTCGAGGACCTGGCGCCGTTCTTCGCCGAGCTGGCCCGCGTCGTGAGACCCCACGGCCGCATCGCCCTCCTGGAGGTCGCCGAACCGCCGAACCCGGTGCTGCGCCTCGGCCACTCCGTCTACTTCGGTCGGGTCGTACCGCTGATCGGTGGCCTGCTCTCCGATCCCGCCGCCTACCGCTACCTGCCGCGGTCGGTGTCGTACCTGCCCCCGGCGGAGCGGATGCTCGAGATGCTCGACGACGCCGGCTTCGCGCCCGCCCACCACGACCTGCTGTCGGTCGGCATCGCCCGGCTCCTCACCGCGACCCGACGCTCCGACCGCACCGCGTGACCGGGTGAGCGCCCCGCCGACCGCCGCCGGACCGGGCCGCCTGGTCTCCCGCACGCGGCGGGTCGCCGGGCCCGTCGACCCGGCCGCCGTCGCGGGCGCGGACGGCCTCCTCTTCGTCGAGCCGTCCGGCCGCGCGCTCGCCGGGCGCGGCGTCGCCTTCGCGGGATCGCCCGCCGCGGTCGAGGCCGCGCTGGTGGCCGCCCGCGTCGAGGACGAGGTGGAGCGCCCGGGCACCGGCCCGATCGCGCTCGGCGCGCTGCCGTTCCTCCCCGACGGGGAAGCCACGCTGGTGGTCCCCGAGCTGGTCGTCGGCCGCGACGCCGACGGCACCACCTGGATCACGACCGTCGTCGACGCGGAAGCCGGTGGAGCCGCACCGGATCCGGGCGGGATCGACCTCGCGGAGGTGGTCCGCCCGTCGCCCGCGGTGCCGGGTCCCGGTGGGTTCCGGGTCCGCAGCGTCCGGCCCCCGGCCGACTGGTGCGACGCGGTGCGGTCGGCGACGGGCATGATCCGCGCCGGGCGCCTCGACAAGGTGGTGCTGGCACGGGAGGTCGAGGTGGAGGCCGACTCCGATCTCGACCTGGCGGCGATCCTGCGGCGCCTGCTGCTCGGCTTCCCCGGCTGCTTCACCTACTCGCTCGACGGCTTCGTCGGCGCCAGCCCCGAGCTGCTGGTCGGGCGCGAGGGCGACGAGGTGCGCTCGCAGCCGATGGCCGGGACCGCGCCCCGGCGGGGCGACCCGCTGGCCGACGCCGACGCCGTCGCCCGCCTGGTCGACTCGCCGTCGTACCGCCACGAGCACCAGGTCACGATCGACGCCGTCTACGACGCCCTCGTCCCGTTCTGCTCCTACCTCGACTTCGAGGCCGAGCCGTCGGTCGTCGCCCTGCCCAACGTCACGCACCTGGCCACGACGGTCGCCGGCCGGCTGTCGGCGCCGCCGCCGGGCGTGCTGGAGCTGGTCGCCGCCCTGCACCCCACCCCGGCCGTGTGCGGGCGGCCGGCGGCCGTCGCCCTCGAGGTGATCGCCGAGCTGGAGGGCTTCGACCGGGGCCGCTACGCGGGGGCGGCCGGGTGGGTCGACCGCCACGGCAACGGGACCTGGTGCGTGGCGATCCGCAGCGCCGAGATCGCCGGCCGGCGGGCCCGCGTGTTCGCCGGGAACGGCATCGTCGCCGACAGCGACCCCGCCACCGAGCTCATCGAGACCCGCGCCAAGCTCCAGGCGATGCTCGGGGTCCTCGTCCGCCCCTGACGGCCGATCAGTCCCGGAGCACGGCGGCGACCGCGTCGTGGATCCGACGGTGGACCTCGACGTTGGCGGATCGGTCGGTTCGGACGTGGACCATCCCCACGCCGCCGGCGTCGAGCACGCCGCGCACCGCGGGCCCGACGTCGGCCGCCGTCGCGGGCTGGACCACCCGGATGCCGTGGGCTCCCGCCAGGGCGGGGAGGTCGACTCCGTGGGGCGTGCCGAACAGGGCCTCGAACGCCGCGCCGCCCGGGTCGGTGGCCTGGGGCAGGAACGAGAAGATGCCGCCGCCGTCGTTGTCGACGACCACCAGGGCGAGGTCGACCCCCGACGCGGCGAGGCCGGTGAGCGAACTGCTGTCGTGGAGCAGGGCGACGTCGCCGATCAGCACGGCGACCGGCGTCCCGGTCCCCAGGGCGACACCCCACGCGGTCGCGACCACGCCGTCGATGCCGTTGGCGCCCCGGTTGGCGACGACCCGTACCCCGCCGCGGGGCCGCCCGTACCACTCGAGGTCGCGGATCGGCATCGACGACGACACGACGAGCCCCTCGCCCGCCGCCAGCGCGGCGAGGACCTCGCGCGCGGTGCCGGGCTCGGTCGGCGGACCGGTCGGGTCGAGCGTGGCGTCGATCGCCGCCTGCGCCGCCGCCTCCGCGTCCCGCCACGCCCCGGCCCACGCGGGATCGACGGACGCCGCCGGGTCCGGGTCGCTCGTTCGGGCCGGCCCGCGGGGCGCGACGGCCGACCCGAGCGCCGCGATCGACGGGGCGTCGACGCGGAGCACGGCCCGGCCCGTGGGGTCGAGGGCGCCGTGCGGGGCGACCCGGACCTCGGTGGCGCCGGTGGACGCGATCCACTCGTCGAGCACGCGGGAGGCGGGCCGGTCGCCCGCGTGGATCACCAGGTCGGGCCGCAGGCCCGCCGCCGGAACGGGGTCGCGGACGATGGCGTCCGCCGCGGCCACGACGACGGCGCCGTCGGGGGCGACCTCGCAGACGACGCCGCGCAGGCGGGCGTCGACGAGCAGCGGCCAGCCGAGGGTGGCCGCCGTGGTGACCAGCGCACGAGCGTGGTGGCGGACGGCGTCGTCGACGTCGACCGCCGGGTCGGTCCACCCGGGCTCGAACCCCGCGACGATCATCCCCCGCCGGGCGCCGCGCACCAGGTCGGTCAGCGTCCCGACGTCGGCCGCGGCGGGCATCGGCGTCATCGTGCTCCACGCGGCGCCGTCCCGGTCGGCGCCACCGAGGGAGGTGCCGTCGCGCTCAGGGAGCGGGTCCGCGCGGCCGACGAGCGGCTCGCGGAAGGCCAGGTTCACGTGTACCGGGCCCGGCCCGGGCCCGGCGGCTCCGAGGGCGTCGGCCACGACCCGGCTCGCCGTGGCGCGCCACGTCGCCCGGGCGGCGTCATCGGGGACCCCGGGCGCGTGGAACGACCGCACCGCGGTCCCGTACAGGCGGGCCTGGTCGATGGTCTGGGGTGCGCCGACGCCCTGGAGCTCCGGCGGTCGGTCCGCGGTGACCGCGATCAGCGGGACATGGGCGTGGTGCGCCTCGACCACCGCGGCGTGAAGGTGCACCGCCGCGGTCCCGCTGGTGGTGAGCACCACCGCGGGACGGCCGGTGGACAGGCCGAGGCCGAGGGCGGTGAAGCCACCGGTGCGCTCGTCGTGGCGGACGTGGACGCGCAGCCGCCCGTCGGCGTGGAGGGCCAGGGCCATCGGCGTCGACCGGCTCCCCGGACAGACGACCGCGTCGGTCACCCCCGCCCGGACCCACTCGTCGACGAGCGTGGCGCAGAAGGTCGCCGCCACGTCCTCCGGCACCGACGGCTGTCCCGGTTCCAG
This sequence comes from Acidimicrobiales bacterium, assembly GCA_012730075.1. Taxonomy (GTDB): domain Bacteria; phylum Actinomycetota; class Acidimicrobiia; order Acidimicrobiales; family Iamiaceae; genus Iamia. The sequence continues at coordinate 9,172 of JAAYBP010000082.1, forward strand.
ACCCACCGCCGCAGCGTAGGAGGCCCACCCGCCGTCCCCGGTCGACGGGCGTAGCGTGGCGACGATGGTGGACCTGCACGCGACCACGATCGGGGCGGGGCCCCGCCTGGTCCTGCTGCACGGGTTCACCCAGACGTCGGCGGCGTGGGCGCCGGTCGCCACCCGCCTCGCCCACCGGTACGAGGTGACGTCGGTCGACCTGCCCGGCCACGGAGGATCGTCGGCGGTCGACCTCGACCTGCCCGAGACCGCCGCCGCGGTCGCCGCCGTCGCCGGGCGGGCCACCTACGTCGGCTACTCGATGGGCGGACGGGTCGCCCTGCGCCTGGCGCTCGACCGTCCCGACGCCGTCGAGCGCCTGGTCCTGGTGGGCGCCACCGCGGGCATCGACGACGACGGGGAGCGCGCCGCCCGACGGCGGGACGACGAGGCGCGGGCGGAGACCATCGAGCGCGAGGGGGTCGACGCCTTCCTCGCCGGGTGGCTGGCGCAACCGCTGTTCGCGGGCCTCACGCCCGATCCCGCCGACCTGGCCGCCCGTCGGGCCAATCCCTCGGCCGGCCTGGCCGCCTCGTTGCGGTGCTCGGGCACCGGCACGATGGATCCGCCCTGGTGGTCCGAGCTGCCGCGCCTGGGCACCGCCGGCTTCGGGGTGCGCCTGGTGGTCGGCGGGCGCGACGCGAAGTTCCGGTCCCTCGCCGACCGGATGGCGGCCGGGATCGGCCCGAACGCCACCGTCGCCGTAGTCGCCGGCGCCGGCCACGCCTGCCACCTCGAGGCCCCCGACGCCTTCCTCACCGCCGCCGACCTGGGCTGAGCCCGGCCGCGGGACGGCGGGGCCGGTCGAGGCGACCGGCGCCGAAAACGGGAGTGGCCCCGGGCGCCGCACCGGCCGAAACCGGGCAGCGGCCCAGGGCCACCAGTCGGACAGCATCCACCAAGCGATCGTCTCTCGGCGTTAGCCTCGTTCCGACCACTTCACATCGCCCGTCGGAGCAAGCTCCGGCGGGCGATGTCCGTCTCGGGCCACCTCCCGGCGAACCGTTCGGCGTCCGATCCGCCTTCCCGGGGCGAACCCCGTTCCGGCGGCTCCGCTCCGCCGCTCGGCCCGAGGGCCCAGGGACGGGGCGGACGGCGGATGTCGTCCTCCACACCGGTGGTCGGCCGATCCTTCGGTGGAACCGTCTCCCCTGGGCGAACCCCGGGGTCGTCTTCCTCCGCTCTCACGACTTCCGTGCCGTTGCGGTAAGCGCACTCTGCCCCGCCGGATCGGGCCGGTCAACGGGTTTTCGCAGATCCACAGCGTTGTCCCCCACCTTTCTCGCCTATCCCCAGGGCCGTCGCGCTTGTCCACCGCGAGACCCACAGGTTCACCCACAGGCCGCCGACCCGGCACCCGAACCCGCGTTCGTTCCGGGTGCTCGGCGACGGGGTCAGCCGCCGCCGAGGGCTAGGCCGGCGACTCAGCCGCCGAGGGCGAGGCCGGCGGCGAGGAGCAGGCCGAACGCGAGCTGCACGCGGCCGGTGTCGGACAGCACCGCGATGAGCGCCGGACCGCGCGCCCCCCCGAGGACCGCGACGACCGGTCGCTGGGCGAGCAGGACGGCGACGAGCGCCACCGCGCCCGCCGGTCGGCCCCCGAGCCCGGCGACGAGGGGCACGAGCACGAACGCCCCGACGAGCAGCGCCACGTACAGGATCCGGGTGCGGCGGTCGCCGAGGCGGACGGCGAGGGTTCGCTTGCCCACCTCGGTGTCGCCGGGGATGTCCCGGAGGTTGTTGACGACGAGCAGGGCGGTGGCGAGGAAACCGACCGGGACGGACGCGCCGAGCGCCAGGCCGTCGAGCGCCCCGGTCTGCACGTAGGCGGACCCGGCGGTCGCGACCACGCCGAAGAAGGTGAACACGAACGCCTCGCCGAAACCGGCGTACCCGTAGGGCCTCGGCCCACCGGTGTAGAACCACCCCGCCGCGATCGACAGCGCCCCGACGACCAGCAGCTCGGGCCCGACCGCGACGGCGAGGGCGAGGCCGGCCACCCCCGCCACGCCGAACGCGGCGAACGCGGCCCGCTTCACCGCCCCAGGCCGGGCCAGCCCCTGCCCGACGAGGCGCACCGGTCCGACCCGGCGAGCGTCGTCGTCGGTGCCCCGGATGCCGTCGGAGTAGTCGTTGGCGAAGTTCGTGGCGACCTGGAGGGCGAGCGCGACCACGAGGGCGGCCACCGCCCGCCACCAGATGAGGCCCCCCGGCACCAGGCCGACCGCCGCCCCGGTGCCGACCGCGACCGGCACGACCGCGGCCGGCAGCGTGCGGGGCCGGGCCCCCGCCACCCAGAGGCGCCACCCCGACGGCGGCGGCCGGTCCGCGGTCACGGGCGCTTGGGGAAGCGCTCGAACTCGGGCCGCCGCTTCTCCTTGAACGCGTCGCGGCCCTCCTGGGCCTCCTCGGACCCGTAGAACAGCAGGTTGGTGTCGTGGGCGAGCTGCTGGAGCCCGGCGAGGCCGTCCTCCTCGGCGTGGAAGCTCGCCTTGAGCAGGCGCAGGGCGAACGGCGAGAGCCGCATCATCTCCTGGCACCAGGAGACCGTCTCCCGTTCTAGGTCCTCGATCGGGACGACCGCGTTGACCAGGCCCCACGCGAGCGCCTGCTCCGCCCCGTAGCGGCGGCATAGGAACCAGATCTCCTTGGCCCGCTTCTGGCCGATCTGGCGGGCGAGCACCGACGCCCCGAACCCGCCGTCGAAGGAACCGACCCGGGGACCGGTCTGACCGAAGGTGGCGTTGTCGGCCGCGATCGTGAGGTCGCACAGCACATGGAGGACGTGGCCGCCGCCGACGGCGTAGCCGGCGACCATGGCCACGACCGGCTTGGGCAGGCGCCGCAGCTGGACGTGGAGGTCGGTGACCAGGAAGCGGCCGACGCCCCGCTGACCGACGGCGTCGTCGCCGACGTAGCCGGAGTCGCCGCGGGAGCGCTGGTCGCCCCCCGAGCAGAAGGCGAGCGGCCCCTCGCCGGTGAGGATAACCACGCCGACGTCGGGGTCCTCCCGGGCCAGGGTGAAGGCCTCGATCAGCTCCTCGACGGTGCGGGGCCGAAAGGCGTTGCGCACCTCGGGCCGGTCGATCGTGACCTTGGCGATGCGGCCGCCGCCGTCACCGTCGGGGAACGCCGCCGCCGTCTCGTAGCGGATGTCGGTCCACTCCCCCGTCCCCTCCCAGGCGAGGGCGGGGACGATCGTGCGGTCGGTGTCGGCGGGATCGGCCATGCCGGCGAGTCTCGCCCAGGCCGCGCCGCGACCGCACGTCGAGCGGTCGCCTGCGGAAGGTCGAAGCGGAAGGACCGGTCGGTGCCCGGCACCATCCGGTCCGACGCCGGGACCGGCGTCAGCCCTTGTGGATGATGCGGCGGAGGACCCGGCGGCCCTCCTCGGTCTCGTCGTCGGAGCCGCCGTCCTTGGCGGCGGCCGCCACCGCGGCGGCGGCCTGCGGGCTCAGCGACTCGAGCTGGCGGGCGAGGTCCTCGTCGGAACCGTCCCACCGGGCCGGGTCGGTCTCCTCGCCGTTCCAGCCGGCGGTCTCCCCGCCCGGCAGGGGCTCGGGCAGCAGGTCGCCGCCGTCGGACGTCGAGGCGAGGTACCGGTGGTCGTCGGCCGCGCCCCCCAGGCTGTGGTCGAGGTCGACGTCGAGGCTGCCGGCGTCGACGGGGGCGGACGCCTCGTCGACGACGAGCGGCTCGAAGCTCTCGGCGTCGAGCGAGGGCAGCTCGTCGAGCGACGGCAGCTCGTCGGAGGTCGGCTCGGGCTCGGCGGCGGCATCGATCAGACCGGCCGGGGTCTCGATGACATCGGCCGGGTCGTCGATGACGTCGGCGGGGTCGCCGGCCACGTCGGCGGGCTCGTCGACCGCGTCGATCGGGTCGTGGGCCGGCCGGTCGTCGGCCGCGTCGGTCCAGGCGTCGTCGCCGAGCTCGGGCTCCGGCGCGGGCACGGGGTCGCCCACGACGACCAGGCCGTCGTCGACGAGGGTCTTGACCGTCAGGCCGGCGTCGAACTCGGCCAGGTCGAGGTCACGGCCGAAGCGGCCGAAGGTGGTGCCGCCACCGACGGTGACCAGGAGGCGCCAGCGGTCGCGGTCGATCGCGACCTCGTCGGTCGGGAGCTCCGGGTTCAGCGCCAGCCCGACGTCCGACGAGGGCAGCAGCTCCTCGACCGGTCGCCAGGTGTCCAGCCGCTCCTGGGCGGCGGCGAGGGCCTCGATGGCGTCGGCCGGATCGCCCGCGCCGTCGTGGGTGCGGTCGGCCTCGAAGACGAACGAGCCCTCGCCGAAGCGGAGCAGCTCGAACAGCGCCGCCACGGCTTCGCCGCCCGGCGCGGGTTCGCCGCCGACGATCGCCCCTTCGTCGAACCAGAGGCGACCGTGGCCACGGTCGCCCTCGATCATCAGCTCACCCGTCTTGCCGGTGCTCGCCAGCAACTGGACCAGGTCAGCGAGGGCGAACGTGTCGAGAGTGCCCTGAAGGGCCACAGCCCACCTCCATCGTCATGGGACCCGGCTCCATCGGCACCGAGGCGGTGGCCTTGAGCGGGAGCGGGGTCCGACAGGCTAACGCGCCGATGCCGGGCTGTCGCCGGCGCGGTCACGACGTCGGGAGCAGGGCGCCGGAGGTTCAGCGGTGACCGCTCAGGTGGGCGACCCCGGCCGCCGACATCACCTCGACCGGCGGGTCCTCGCCGGTCCACGCCCGGAACGCGTGGGCCGCCTGGTGGACGAGCATGCCCACCCCGTTGACGGGCACCGCGCCGCGCCGGCGAGCCTCCGCCAGCAGGGCCGTCTCGATCGGGTCGTACACGATGTCGACCACCACCTGCCCGGCACCGAGGCGGTCGGCGTCGACGGGGAGGGCGCCATCGTCGCCCATGCCGACCGGCGTGGCGTTCACGACCAGATCGGCGTCGTCGACGGCCTCGGGTCCCGCGACCCGCCCCCGGGGGCCGGCGAGGGCGGCGGCGACCTCGGCGCGCGCCGGGCTGCGGTTGACCACGCCCACGTCGGCGGCGCCCGCGTCGGCGAGGGCGGCCACGATCGCCCGGGCCGCGCCGCCCGCACCGACGACGACGCACCGGCGGCCGTCGGGGTCCCAGCCGTGGTCGACCCGCAGCGAGTCGAGGAAGCCGGCGCCGTCGGTGCTGTCGCCCTCGATCTGGGTGCCGCGCCAGGTCAGACAGTTGACGGCGCCGAGCCGTTCGGCGGTGGGCGTCACCCGGTCGACGACCTCGATGACGGCGGCCTTGTGGGGCATGGTCACCGACATCCCCGCGACCCGTAGGGAGCGCATGGCCGCCACCGCGTCCGCCGCCCGACCCTCCGGAACCGAGACCGCGAAGTACTTCCAGTCGAGCCCGAGCGCGGTGAACGCGGCGTTGTGGATCACCGGCGAGAGCGAGTGCTCGACCGGATGCCCGATGACCCAGCACACCCGTGGGCTGCTCATCCGCGCCTCCTACCCGCAGCCCAGCCCGGCGGCCTCGCACGCGGCTCGGGCTTCGAGGAACTCGTCGTAGTCGTCGGTGAAGGTGTGGACGCCCGGCTCGGCCAGCACGTAGTAGAGCCACGGGCCCGGCTCGGGGTTGAGGGCGGCGTCGATCGAGGCCCGACCGGGTGCCGCGATCGGGGTCGGCGGCAGCTCGAGCCGGTTGCGGGTGTTGTAGGGCGAGTCGGACTCGAAGTCGATCGGCTGGCCGGTGACGTCGGCGAGGTAGGCGCTGGTGGCGTCGATGCCGAGGCCACCGATGCCCTCCTGCGCCCCGTGCAGGATGCGGTTGTAGATCACCCGGGCGATCCGGGGCGACTCGCCCGGGTTGCCGGTCTCCCGCTCGATCAGCGACGCGACGATCAGGACCTCGTAGGCGGACAGCGGCGGCAGGTTGTCGCCGGTGAGGCCGACGTCGATCCCGGCGGCGACCGCCTGACGGTCCATCTCGGCGACCATCCGCTGGACGAGGGTCGCCTCGGTGTCGTTCGGTCCCACCTCGTAGGTCGACGGGAAGAGCATCCCCTCCATCAGGGGCACCCCCTCGGGCGGAGCGAGGTCGTCGGGGACGAAGCGGCTGCGGTTGGCGGGATCGGCGATCGCGGCCCGCAGCGCCTCGGGGTCGAAGCGGGGAACGTCCTCGACGATCGCGTCGATCATCTGGTCGATCCGGAGGCCCTCCGGGACGGTGACCGACACGTTGGCGACCTCGATCGGGCCGGCCTCGATCACCGCCAGCACCTCCTCGAAGGACGAGTTGCGCTGGAACACGTAGCGGCCGGCCTGGAGGTCGACGTCGCGGTTGCGGATCCAGAAGCGGAACAGGGTGCCGTTGGCGACCACGTCGGG
>JAAYBP010000083.1 GCA_012730075.1 Acidimicrobiales bacterium
AACCACACGAGGTGCCAGGAGCGTCAGCGGACAGCGAGCGTCGCCGCTAGACGGATTCCTCGCTGCGCTCGGAACTTGCGGTGCCGTGCTTGCTGGGTCGGCCTCGCCTGTCGGCTCGGCCTCCAGGCACCTCGTGTGGTTTTGGGTTCAGGGGTCGGCGATCGACCCGTCGACGCCGCCTTCGGGCCGGAGCGAGAGTCGGACCGTCCCGGCCACGCAGAGCGCCGCGGCCGCGGCCGCCGCGACCAGCGCGGCGACCTGTAGGGGCCGGTCGACCACCGGGCCGCCGACGCCGAACCGGGGGTTGGCGGCCGCCGCCCGTAGGGACGAACCCACATCGGCGACCCGCAGCAGGCCCGAGACGACCGCGGCCGCCACGACCACCGGCGGCACCCAGCGGTGGATGCGGACGAGCAGGCCGGCGACACCCGCCGCGAGGATCGGCAGCATCGGGAACAGGTAGCGGGGGTGACCGCCGCCGCCGCCGGCGACGTGCACCGCCAACAGCACCGACGGGACCGCCGCGAGGGCGGCCAACGCAACCCACGCGACCGCCTCGGGCGGGCGGGACGGACCGCGGCGGGACGGACCGGGACGGTCCGGAGGGCGCACCGAGGCCACCACCGCGGCGACGAGCCACGCCGCCAGGACCAGCACCGCCACGCGGATGCCGGCGTCCGACGCGCCGAACCCGAACGCCGTCACCCGGTAGTCGTCGCGGAGGACGAAGCCGAGTGGGTCCACGAGCGAACGTCGGCTGAGGAGGACGTCGCCGAAGCCGACGCCCGCGCCGCGACCCTCGAACCCGAACTTCGCGAACAGCGCGTCCGAGCCGGTGAGGTCGCCGTACCGGACGACGTTGAGCACGTAGAACCAGCCGGTCAGGACGACGGTCGGCAGGCCGATGCGCCACGCCGCCCCGATCGCCGGAGCGGCCCGGCGCTCGGCGGCCACGACGGCGACCACTCCGATGGTGCCGGCGGCGACGGCGAAGGCGAGGCCCATCGGCCGCACCGCCGCCGAGGCCGCGCACCCCAGGCCGAGCAGGAGGGCGTCGCGGTCGGAGTACGGGCGGACCAGCAGCCGGACCAGCGCCCAGGCGACGGCGGCGGCGGTCGCCAACGCCGGGCCGTCCAACGACGCGTACGAGGTCACCGCCGCCACCGCCGGGGTGCTCGCCAGGAGCGCCGCCGCCACGAGCGCGGCGTCCCGCCGTCGGGTGAGCTCCCACGTGAGCAGGTAGGTGAACGGGACCGCGGCCATCGCCCCGAGCACGCCTCCGATCCTCACGCCGAGGAGCGGGCCGCCCTCCATCCCCAGCCACGAGGTGAGCGCTGCCAGCGGCTGGTGCGCCAGGTACGTGAACGGGGGGTTGTTGGCGACGTACACGTCGGGGGACGAGAACCCCGACGGCGGTCGGTTGCGCAGGGCGTCGAGCTCCGGCGAGCTCGGGTCGTGGGGCAGGCGGGTGTCGATGGTGGGGAGCACGCCCTGACGCAAGCTGACCACGTAGCCGACGTGGGCCGGCTCATCCCACCGGTACGAGCCGGCGCTCAGGGCGAGGTGGAGGCCGAGACCGCCGAGGAGCAGGGTCGCGCCGAGCAGCCCCGGGATCGCCCGCCGGTGCGCCGCGACGCGGTCGGCGATCGCCGACCACCCTCGGCCTCGTACCCGATCCTCCGAGCGCACCCGGCTCCCCTCGTCGGCGGCCCGGCGGCGGAGCAGGTCCATCGCCGCCCGACCGTAGCGGCGGCCGGTCGGGCCCGGCGTCAGCGGGCGGGGTCGTCCAGGCCGGGCCCGGCGTCAGGGGGCGGGTTCGTCCAGCCCGGGGCCGAGGTCGGCGAGGCGGCGGGCGACGGGGTCGACCTCCTCGCGCGGGAGGGCCAGCTCCACGACCCGCCGCTCGGTGGTGGCGACCACGATCTCGGCGTCGGTGCCGTGGAACGCCTCGGCCTTGTAGCGGACGGGGCGGACGGTGACGTCGAGCGGCGGCTCGACGACGACCGGAGCCTCGCCGTGGCGGGTCACCAGGGCGACCGCCGTGGGGTCGTCGACGACGAAGGACGCCCGCGCCGGGTCGTCGGGGCCCGGCAGCGACAGGCGGCCGTCGACCCACTCGCCCCAGCCGCGCGAGGTCGTGCGCCGGGCGCGCACGGGCAGCACGACCGGATCCCCCGCCGCGAGTCGGTCGCGCCGTTCGGCGGTCTCCCGGCGGGCCCGGCGCCAGCGGAATCGGGGGCTCGACGTCACGACGCTCCGGGGCCGGACGCGGCGCGGCCCCGGGACGAGCCCGGGGCCGCGTTGCGTTCCAAGCCGGTGATCAGCGGGCCTTGAGGGCCTCGATGAGCTTCGGCAGGACCTTGTGGACGTCGCCCACGATGCCGAGGTCGGCGACCCCGAAGATGGGGGCCTCCGGGTCCTTGTTGATGGCGATGATGTTCTTCGAGCCCTTCATGCCCACCATGTGCTGGGTGGCGCCCGAGATGCCGGCGGCGATGTAGACGGTCGGCTTCACGACCTTGCCGGTCTGGCCGACCTGCAGGGCGTAGGGCACCCAGCCGGCGTCGACGATCGCCCGGGAGGCGCCGGGGGCACCCTTGAGGAGCTTGGCCAGCTCCTCGATCATCCCGAACTTGTCGGCCTCGCCGAGGCCGCGGCCGCCGGCGACGACCACGGGGGCCTCGTCGAGCTTCGGGCCGGACGTCTCCTCGACGTGGCGGTCGAGCACCTGGGCGGCACCGGCGGCACCGGTGTCGACCGTGGCGAGCTCAGCGACCTCGGCGGCGCCGCCGCCGGCCTCCTCGGCCACGAAGGACTTGGGCCGGAAGAGGGCGATCGCCGGGCTGCCGGCGACGAACTTGGTCTTGACGATCTGCGTGCCGCCGAAGACCGGGGCCGAGACGACGAGGGCGTCGCCGTCGAGCTCGACGTCGACGTTGTTGGAGATCACCGGCTTGTCGATCTTCACCGACAGGCGGGCGGCGATGTCGCGGCCGTCGTAGGTGGTGCCGAAGAACACCGCGTCGGGCGCCTCGGCGCCGACCGCGGCGGCCAGGGCGGCGCCCACGTGGGCGCCCTGGAGCACACCACCGAGGTCGCCGGTCGCCCAGACCTTGCTGGCGCCGTGGGCGCCGAGGGTCTCGGCGAGGCCGTCGGCGGAGCCGCCGACGAACGCCTCGACCGTGTCGGCGAGGGTGCGGGCCTTGGCGAGGATCTCGAGCGTGATCGGCGCGACCGCGCCTTCGTTCACCTCGACGTGGACCCAGATCTTGGAGAGAGCCATCAGTCGTTGCCTTCCGTTCCTCAGAGGACCTTCAGACCGTCGAGGAACTCGACGATCTTCACGTGGGCCTCGCCGTCGTCCTCGATGACCTCGCCCGCCTCGCGCTCGGGGGCGGCGGCGACGTCGACGATCTCCTGACCGGCGCCGGACCAGCCGACGATGCCGCTGTCGATGCCGAGGTCGGCGACGGTGACGGTGTCGACCGGCTTGGACTTGGCGGCCATGATCCCCTTGAAGGAGGGGTAGCGGGGCTCGACCACGCCGGCGGTCACGGAGACCACGGCGGGGAGCGGGCTGGTGACCTGGTCGTAGCCGGCCTCGGTCTGGCGCTGGACCTGCACCTGGCCGTC
>JAAYBP010000497.1 GCA_012730075.1 Acidimicrobiales bacterium
GGTAACAGTTGGGGTCGGAGGAAAACCGTTACCGTCCCACGCCTCCTATGGTGCCGAGGTGGCGAGGATGGGGACCGACGAGTGGATCGAGGGCCTCGACCGCGCCGCCCGGGCCAGCGACGAGCTGCGGGAGGCGTCGCGGGGCCGGCGGGTCGTGATCGGCCAGGCGGTGGTCGACGGCGACCGCACCCACCGGTGGCACGTCGTGCTCGACGACGGTGAGGTGGCGATCCGTCCCGGTCCGGCCGACGACGCCGACGTGACCTTCACCCAGGACGCCGCGGTCGCCGCCGCCGTCGCGCGGGGCGAGCGGTCGGCCCGCAGCGCCTTCATCCTCGGCGAGATCCGGGTCGGCGGCGACGTGTCGCTGCTCATGGACCTCGGACCGGCGCTGGCCGACCTCGGCGACGTGTTCGCGCCGGCCCGGGACGAAGGTGTCGAGGGCTGATGCCGGAGCTGCCGGAGGTCCGGGCCCACGCCGAGCGGCTCGACACGGAGCTGTCCGGGGCCACCCTCGCCCGGTTCACGCCGCTGACGTTCACCGCGCTCAAGACGGCGGTCCCCGGGCCCGACGAGGCGGTCGGACACCCGCTCCGCCGGGTCGGTCAGCGTGGGAAGTACCTGCTGCTCGAGTTCGAGCCGGTCACCTTCGTCGTCCACCTGATGCAGGGCGGGCGGCTCCGACCCGACGCCAAGCGGTCCGCCAAGCCCCGGGGCGGCATCGCCCGGTGGACCTTCGAGGGCGACGCCGCCCTGCTCCTCACCGAGGCCGGCACCGAACGCAAGGCCGGGGTGTGGGTCGTGCCCGACGCGACCGGCGATCCGCCGCCGCTGGAGGGTCTCGGTCCCGACGCCGACACCGTGAGCGCCGACGACCTTCTCCCGCTGCTGCACGAGCGGTCCGGCCGGCTGCACGGGTTCCTGCGCGACCAGCACGGCGTCGCCGGTCTCGGACGTCGGCTCGCCAACGAGATCTGCCACCGGGCCAGGCTCTCGCCGTTCGCGTCGACCGCCAAGCTCGACCTCGACGACGCCGGCCGCCTCGTCGCCGCCATCCACGACTGCGTCGACGAGGGCCTCGCCTTCGAGCGGGCCCGCGACGACATGTCCTCGTCGAAGGAGCGTCCCGGTGCGGTCCACCACCGCAAGGGCGAGGCGTGCCCGGTGTGCGGCGACGCGGTCCGCGCCGTCGAGTACCGGGCCTACGAGGTCGCCTACTGCCCGACCTGCCAGACCGACGGCCGGATCCTCGCCGACAACACGACGAGCAAGTTCCTCAAGTAGCCCGGCCCGACCCTGTCGCCCCCAACCGTGAGCGGAACCTGGACACGGGCGTCCTCCTTCCGCTCACGGTTGCGGGCGGGAGGCAGATCAGATGAGGCCGAGCTCCTGGACCGCGGCGCGCTCCTCGGCCAGCTCGCCGACCGACGCGTCGATGCGGGGACGGGAGAAGTCGTCGATGTCGAGGCCCTGCACGATCGCCCACTCGCCGTTGGCGGTCGTGCACGGGAAGGACGACACCAGGCCCTCGGGCACGCCGTAGCTGCCGTCGGACACGACCGCCATCGAGACCCAGTCGCCCTCGGGCGTTCCCTTGACCCAGTCGCGCACGTGGTCGATGGCGGCGCTGGCGGCCGAGGCCGCCGACGACGCGCCCCGGGCGTCGATGATGGCGGCGCCCCGCTTGGCGACGGTGGGGATGTAGTCATCCGCGATCCAGCCCTCGTCGCCCACCGCGTCGAAGGCCGACCCACCGTTCACCTCGCAGTGGACGAGATCGGGGTACTGGGTGGTCGAGTGGTTGCCCCAGATCGTCATCTTCCTGATGTCGTTCACGGTGACACCGAGGCGGGCGGCGAGCTGGGCCTTGGCCCGGTTGTGGTCGAGGCGGGTCATCGCGGTGATGCGGGTCGGGTCGAGCCCGGCGGCGTTGCCCAGCGCGATCAGGGCGTTGGTGTTGGCGGGGTTGCCGACGACCAGCGCCTTGACGTCGGACTTGGCCGCGGCGGCGAGCGCCTTGCCCTGCGGGCCGAAGATGCCCCCGTTGGCGCCGAGGAGGTCGGCGCGCTCCATGCCGGCCTTGCGGGGCATGGCGCCGACGAAGAACACGATGTCGGCGTCGCCGAAGGCCACCTCGGCGTCGTCGGTGCGGACGGTGCCGGCGAGCAGCGGGAAGGCGCAGTCGTCGAGCTCCATCGCCACGCCCTCGAGCGCGCCGAGCGCCGGCGTGATCTCGAGCATCTGGAGCTGGACCGGCGTGTCCGGGCCGAGCAGGTCGCCGGCGGCGATGCGGAACAGGAGGCTGTAGCCGATCTGGCCGGCAGCTCCGGTGACGGCTACGCGGACGGGCTCGGTGCTCATGGTGGGAAGGGGCTCCTCGGGCGGGTTTCCAGGGCGTCGCCGACGCTAGTGCGACCCCCGCGGCCGCCCCACCTCGTACCCGCGCGCCGTGCCCCGCCCGTCTCGCTCCGGCCCGCCACTCGCTTCTGGGTCCGTGGGCGGCCACATCCGACCGCTGACGATCCAAGAACGGCCGACCCGAGCCCCGTACGCCCCACCACCTGACGCGCACGAGTCGGGTCGGAGGAATCTCGTCACGCGACCCGGTGCGGCGCGGCGCGTGAGCGTCAGGCGTCGACCAGCTCGCGGCCGGGGCGGGGCGGCGGGGAGGCCGGGTCGGGCGCTCCCATCTCGAACTCGGCGGGGTCGAAGCGGCGGGTCCGCCACCAGTACCGGTACGTGAACGTCGACC
>JAAYBP010000498.1 GCA_012730075.1 Acidimicrobiales bacterium
GGCGGGCCCGGCGGCCTTCGTGGTGGCCCCGGCGGCGGGGGCGGACCGGGCGGCGCGCCTCCCTCCGGCAGCTCCAGCGGCAGCGGCGACCCCGACGCCATCCCCGAGGAGACCGCCGGCCCCTATCCCGGCGACGGGTCGAACGGTCCCGACGTGCTGCTCCAGGACGGCGTGGTGCGCTCGGACATCACGAGCAGCTTCGGCACGGGATCGGGCACCGCCGACGGCGTACCGCTGACGGTCACCTTCACCGTCACCGACACCGACGGGAACCCGCTCGCCGGTCGGGCGGTGTACGCCTGGCACTGCGACGCCGCCGGCCGGTACTCGCTGTACAGCTCGGGCCTGGAGGACGAGAACTACCTGCGCGGGGTTCAGGAGACCACCGCCGACGGCCGCGCCACGTTCACGACGATCGTGCCCGGCTGCTACTCGGGACGCTGGCCCCACGTGCACTTCGAGGTCTACGAGAGTCTCGACGTGGCCACCTCGTCGGGAGACATCGTCGCCACCTCCCAGCTCGCCCTGCCCCAGGACGTCTGCGACGCGGCCTACGCCACCTCCGGCTACGAGGGCAGCGTCCCGAACCTGGCGAACATCACCCTGGAGACCGACAACGTGTTCAGCGACGGCGCCGACCGCCAGCTCGCCACGGTCACCGGATCGGTGTCCCGGGGCTACGTGGCCACCCTCGGCGTCCCCGTCGCCTGATCGACCCGCCCCGGTCCGAGGCGATGTCGGACCGGCCGTCGGTCCGCCGCCGGGAAATCGGGGCTCAGGCGGGGTCGGCGTGGAGCAGGCCGTAGACCAGCGAGTCGACCAGCGCCTGCCAGGACGCCTCGATGATGTTGGTGTCGACGCCGATCGTGGTCCAGGTCCGCTCGCCGTCGGTCGAGTCGACGAGCACCCGCACCACCGCGCCGGTGGTCGACGACGAGTCGAGCACGCGGACGCGGAAGTCGATCAGGTGGATCCGGGCGAGCGCCGGGTAGCGGCCGTTCAGGGCGGTGCGCAGCGCCTGGTCGAGCGCGTTGACCGGTCCGTTCCCCTCGCCGATCGCCTTCAGCCGCTCGTCGCCGACCCAGATCTTCACCGTCGCCTCGGTGTCGATCATCGACTCGCCGTCGTCGATCGGCGCCCCGCCGCGCAGCGCGTTGCGGTGGTACGTGGTGACCCGGTACCCCTCGAGGGCGAAGACGTCCTGGCGCCAGCCCGAGGCCTCCCGCATCAGCAGCTCGAGGCTGGCGTCGGCCGCCTCGTAGACGAAGCCGACCGCCTCGCGGCGCTTCAACTCCTCGGTGAGGTTGGCGGCCGCCGCCGAATCGAGCTCGACGCCCAGCTCCTCGGCCTTCATCGCCATGCCGGCCCGGCCACCGAGGTCGCTCACCAGCACCCGGGTGTGGTTGCCCACCACCGCCGGGTCGACGTGCTCGTAGGTGGCGCCGCCGACCTTGCCGAGGGCGGACGTGTGCAGGCCGCCCTTGTGGGCGAAGGCGGAGGACCCGACGTAGGGATCGGCGGGGTGCGGCGGCAGGTTGACCAACTCGGCGACGTGGCGGCTGACCGCGGTGAGCAGGCCGATGCGGCCCTCGGGCAGGCACCGGATGCCGAGCTTCAGCTCGAGGTCGGGCACGACCGTCATCAGGTTGGCGTTGCCGGTGCGCTCGCCGTAGCCGTTGACGGTGCCCTGCACGTGGGTCGCGCCGCCGAGCACCGCCGCGACCGAGTTGGCCACCGCGCAGCCCGAGTCGTTCTGGGTGTGGATTCCGACCTGCACGTCGGCGCCGAGGTGGGCGACGATGTCGGCGGTGGCCGCCTGCACCTCGTGCGGCAGCGAGCCGCCGTTGGTGTCGCACAGCACCACGCACTCCGCGCCGTGCTCGGCCGCGGCCTCCAGCACGCGCAGCGCGTACTCGGCGTTGGCCCGGTACCCGTCGAAGAAGTGCTCGGCGTCGAAGAACACCCGCATCCCCGCGGCGCGCAGGAACCGCACCGAGTCGGCCACCATCGCCACGCCCTCGTCGAGGGTGGTGCCGAGCGCCTCGACGACGTGGAAGTCCCAGCTCTTGCCGACGATGCACGCGGTGCCGACGCCGGCGGAGACCAGCGCGGCGAGCGTCGGGTCGGAGTCGACCTTGCCGGCCGGGCGACGGGTCGACCCGAAGGCCACCAGCTCGGCGGTCGACAGCGACAGCTCCCGCGGCGCGCGGGCGAAGAACTCGGCGTCCTTGGGGTTGGCCTGCGGGTAGCCGCCCTCGATCCACCGCACGCCGAGGCGGTCGAGCTGCTCGGCGACGCGGAGCTTGTCGTCGACCGTCAACGAGATGCCCTCGAACTGGGCGCCGTCGCGCAGCGTCGTGTCGAAGACGTCGACCGCCTCGGGCGCGCCGGGGGGACGCCGCGCCGCCGCGTCGTCGCCGGGACCACCGGATGCTCCCGGTGCCCCCGACCCGTCGGACGACCCGGCTACGTCACTCGACATGTTCGACCCAGTCCTTGTAGCGGTCGACCTCGCCGCGCACGGTGCGGTGGTACTCCTCGCCGATGGCGCGGGTCATCTCGCCCGGGCACGGGATCTCGCGGTCGTCGACCGAGCTGACCGCCGAGACCTCGGCGGCGGTGCCGCAGACGAACATCTCCTCGGCGATGTAGAGGTCGCTGCGGGCGAGGTTCCCGACCTCGGTCTCGAACCCGAGGTCGCGGGCGATGGCGGTGACGGTGCTCTGGGTGATGCCCTCGAGCGCCCCCGCGGCGAGCGGAGGGGTGATCAGCCGGCCGTGGCGGGCGACGAAGATGTTCTCGCCGGTGCACTCCGACACGAACCCCTGCGGGTTCAGCATCAGCGCCTCGTCGTAGCCGGCCTTCAGCGCCTCGACCTTCGCGAGCGACGAGTTGACGTAGTTGCCGGTGGTCTTGGCGGCGGGCGGCATCGTGTTGTGGTCGTGGCGGGTCCAGGACGAGATCTTCATCCGCACGCCCTTGGTGAGCGCGTCGTCGCCCAGGTAGGCGCCCCACGGCCAGCAGGCGATGGCCACGTCGACCGAGCACGGCAGCGTGTTGAGGCCCATCTCGCCGTAGCCGAAGTAGGCGATCGGCCGGATGTAGCAGCCGGGCAGGCCGGTGGACGCGACCGTGGCCTTGGTGGCGGCGACGATCTCCTCGACCGAGTACGGGATGTCCATCCCGAGGATCTGGGCCGACTCGAAGAGCCGTCGGATGTGGTCGGTGAGGCGGAACACGCCGGGACCGTCGGCGGTCTCGTAGGCGCGGATGCCCTCGAACACGCCCATCCCGTAGTGGAGCGTGTGGGTCAGCACGTGGATGCGCGCCTCGTCCCACGGGACGAGCTCGCCGTTCATCCAGATCTTCTCGGTGGCGGTGATGGGCATCGGGGTGTCTCCTTGCTCGAACGGGCGGCGGGGCGGGGGGCGGCAGGCTGGACGGCGGGCGCCGGACTCCGCTCCCGTCAGAGTCGATCGACGACGGCGTCGCCGATCTCCGGGGTGGTGGAAGGGGTGGGGCCGGCGTCGGAGGCCAGGTCGGCGGCGACGGCGGCGGAGGCGGAACGGATGCGATCGGCGGCGGCGGGCTCGCCCAGGAAGTCGAGCATCAGCGCGGCCGAGAGGACGGCGGCCAGGGGGTTGGCCTTCTTCTGCCCGGCGATGTCGGGGGCCGAGCCGTGCACCGGCTCGAACATCGACGGGCTGGTGCGGTCGGGGTTCAGGTTGCCGGAGCTGGCCAACCCGATCCCCCCCGATACCGCCCCGCCGAGGTCGGTCAGGATGTCGCCGAAGAGGTTGTCGGTGACGATCACGTCGTAGCGGCCCGGGTCCTGCACGAAGTAGATGCAGGCGGCGTCGACGTGGTTGTAGGCGGTGTCGACGTCGGGGTACTCGGCGGCCACCTCGTCGAAGGTCCGCTGCCACAGGTCGCCGGAGAAGGTGAGCACGTTGGTCTTGTGCACGAGGGTGAGGTGGCGACGCCGGGTGCGGGCCAGCTCGAACGCGTACCGGACGCAGCGCTCGACGCCCATGCGGGTGTTGACCGACCCCTGCGTGGCGACCTCGTGCGGAGTGCCCTGGCGGAGGAAGCCGCCCTCGCCCGCGTAGGTGCCCTCGGTGTTCTCGCGGATCACGACCATGTCGATGCCCGCCGCCGGGTCGACGAACGGCCGCTGGTTGACGTACTGGTCGAGCGTGAAGCGCATCTTCAGCAGGAGGCCCCGCTCGATCAGGCCGGGCGGCACGTCGGGGGTGCCGACCGCGCCCAGCAGGATCGCGTCGAACCCGCGCAGCTCGTCGAGCACCTCGTCGGGCAGGACGGTGCCGTCGCGCAGGTAGCGGGCCCCACCGAGGTCGAAGTCGACCGTGTCGAGCTCGACGCCGGCGGCGCGGACGACCTTGAGGGCCTCGGCCAGCACCTCCGGGCCGATGCCGTCGCCTCCGATCACTGCCACCTTGTGGGCCACGGTTCTCTCGCTCTCCTGGGTTCGATCGACGGAGGGGACGGTGCGACCGACCCCGAGAAACAGAAAACCGCCCACCCCGAGGGTGGACGGTCGAGGCGCACGCCGGGATGTCGACGTGCGCTAGGCGATGATCACTACCGGGGTCGGGCGGCGGGTCACGGCCCGAGACGCTACCACCTGGCGGCGACGGGAACCGCCCGGAAGCCGGGCCGGCCCGCGGCGGGCTCCCTGGCGGGGGCGGGAAGACACCCCACTAGCCTCCGGGTGATGGCAGAGACCACCCAGCTCTCGCAGGCGGCGCACGACCGTCTCCGGGCCGAGCTCGAAGACCTCACGACCCGCGGCCGCGTCGACATCGCCCAGAAGATCGAGGCCGCCCGCCTCCTCGGCGACCTGTCCGAGAACGGCGACTACCACGCCGCCAAGGAGGAGCAGGGGAAGATGGAGGGCCGCATCGCCCACCTCTCCGCCATCCTCGAGTCGGCCGAGATCGTCGAGGCGGAGTCCGGTGGGACGGTCGCCGCCGGGTCGGTGGTCACGATCCGCTACGACGGTGACGACGACACCGAGCGCTACCTGATCGGCTCGATCGAGGAGCGCCACGACGACCTGGAGGTCATGTCACCGGGCTCGCCGCTCGGGGCCGCGCTGCTCGGCCGGGTGGCGGGTGACAAGGTGGAGTACGAGACTCCGACCGGCGCGAAGCTCGAGGTGGAGCTGGTCGCCGTCGACTGAGCCGCCGCCCGGCGGTCCGACACCAACCCCAGGGGGACCCACCGATGCCGATCCGCCGGATCGTCGCCGCCATCGCCGCCGCGCTCGTCGCGGTCGCGCTCCTCCCGACCGCCCCCTCGGGCGCGGCCGGCATGACCACCCACACGTGGATGGCCGACAGCGCCATCGACCGGGTCGAGACCCCGGCCCTGCGCGCGCTGCTGCTCGACAACCTCGACTACCTCAAGGCCGGGGCGAAGTTCCCCGACGGCGGCTACGTCCCGGGCAACATCCACGGCGAGGAGGCTCACTGGCAGCGCTTCGCCGACGTGTACCTCGACCTGATCCGCAACAAGGACGAGTGCGGCCAGCTCTCCCGGCCGGACGGTCCGTGCGCGGCACAGATCGCCCACCTGTTCGGCATCGTCGCCCACGGCACCGGCGACGAGGTGTGGGACTGGCTGTTCGAGCCGAACTCCCCCGACCGGGACGAGTACTACACGGCCGACCTCCCGACCGCGAGCGAGGGCGGCGCCGAGACGCAGATGGACCTCGTCGCCATCGGTCTGTACGGGCGGCCGGCCGACCCGGTGCCCACCCTGACGTTCACCGACGACCTGATCGCCGCGTTCGACGCCTCCGGCGTCCCGGGCGTCACCGCCCAGCAGATCAACGTCGCCCAGGCCGTGTTCACGCTGCTGCACCAGGTCGAGTCCGGGTGGGCCGACACGCACCTCGACGGGATCCTCGAGGCGATGCCGTGGATGTCCGAGCACCTCGTCGACGCGCCCGGCGGGGTCGACTGGGCCGCCCGGTCGATCGCCGCCCAGTGGGAGTCGCTGTGGGCCCAGCTCCTCGGGGCGCCGATCCCGACCCGGGTGAGCAACACCTACCCCGACTCCCTCGAGCGGGGCGTGCCCGCGACCGGGTGGACCCGCCGGCCCTACCCCGGTTCCAGCCGCGACCGCGGCGGTGCCCGCACCCGGATCGCGGCGTCGCTGACCTACTCGACGCCGTACCGGGTGCCGGGTGGCGGGGGCGTGAGCCAGACGCTGCCCGCCGGGGCGATGACGCTGACCGAGGCGGCGACGGGCACGGTCGTGCCGTCGATGTCCGGCTTCCCGCAGAACGTCCCCTACACGGCCGACCCCGGTGAGCACACGATCGCGATCCAGCCCGCCGGCGACCTCCAGCCGTGCACCTGGTACCGGGTGTCGGTGACCGACCTCCTGCTCGACGGACGCGGCTCGTCGGTCGTCCCGCACTCGTGGACGTTCCGCACCGGGCTCGGATCCGACGGAGCCGCGTGCCCCGACGACCCGACCGGCGACACCGCGGTCGCCGACTACGTCGCCCGGGCCTACCGCGACCTGCTCGGTCGCGAGGCCACCGCCGCCGACGTCGCGTTCTGGACGGCCGCGCTCGAGGGCGGCGCCTCGCCGACGTGGTTCGCGGTCGTGTTGATGTCGGTCGACGAGGGCCGCCGCGCCGTCGTCGACGACCTGTACCGCCGGGTGCTCGACCGGGGCGCCACCGCCGGTGAGCGCGCCCTCTGGGCCGACGCGCTGGCGGGCGGTACGACCACCGCGGAGATCCAGGCCCGCCTGCTCGACTCCGCCGAGTTCACCGCCCGGGCGGGCGGTACCCCGGAGGGCTGGCTGTCGATGGCCTACGCCACGATCCTCGGCCGGGCGATCGACCCGCCGAGCCTCACCCTCTGGAGCGCCTACCTGGGTTCCGGCGGCGACCGTCTCACGATCGCGAGGGCGCTGACCGGCGGCGGCGAGGCCCGGCGGGTAACCGCCCACCGCACCCTCGCCGCGCTCGACGACACCTCCCCGTCCACCGACGCCGTCACCGCCGAGGCCGCCCTCCCCGGCGACCTCCGCCATACCCTGATCCGCGTCGCCACCCGGCCGCCGTATCTTCCGGAGGTGCTCGTCACGCCGTGACGGGACCGACCCCGGAGGCCACCGTGCTCAGCGAGCAGATCCAGAACGACCTCACCAAGGCCATGAAGGCCCGTGACGAGCTGACCGTGGCCGTCCTGCGGTCCGCGCTGGCGGCGGTCAAGGAGGCACGCGTCGCCGGTGACGCCGCCCGCGAGCTGGCCGACGACGACGTCCTCGCCGTGCTGGCGAAGGAGGCCAAGAAGCGCGAGGAGGCGGCCGCCGCGTTCGAGGGCGCCGGACGGGCGGAGCAGGCCGAGCGCGAGCGGGCCGAGGGCGAGGTGCTGGCCCGGTACCTCCCGTCGAAGATGGACGAAGCCGAGCTGCGGGCCACCGTCGAGCGGGTGGTGGCCGAGGGCGGCTTCTCCTCCCCCAGCGACATGGGTGCCGCGATGAAGGCGGTCATGGCCAAGGTGGGCGGACGGGCCGACGGCAAGGCGGTCAGCGCCATCGTGAAGGCCCGCCTCACCCCCGCCGATTGATCGTTACATCTGGGGTCTGACCCCGGATGTAACGATCAGCGGGGGAGGGCGGCCTCGATGCGGGCGGCGGCGGCGAGGACGGCCTCTCCGTAGCGGGCACCGGGGCTGCGGGTGGTCCGCTCGACCGGGCCGGAGACGCCGACCGCCGCCACGACCACGCCCCGGCGGTCCCGCACCGGCGCGCTGACCGACGCGACGCCCGGGGCCCTCTCCTCGACCGACTCGATCCACCCGCGCTCGCCCCCCACGCCCGGGTCGGCGCCCGGGTGTTCGCCGGGGGGCGCGGTCGCGCCGAGGGACAGGGCGCGGCCCGCGGAGCCGACGGCGAGCGGCAGCCGGGCGCCCTCGGGGACGATCGTGCGCAGCTCGTGGGGCGACTCGCGGGCGACGAGGCACCGGCGGGCGTCGCCGTCGCGCACGTAGAGCTGGGCGCTCTCGCCGGTCGCCTCGACGAGCGCGGCCAGGGCCGGTCCGGCGGCCTCGCCCCACGGCCAGCCGGCCACGGCGGCGTGCCCCCATCCGACCAGCTCGGTGCCGAGGGCGAACGCTCCGTCGTCGGTGCGCCGGACGACGCCGTGGTCGACCAGGGCGGCGGCGAGGCGGTGCGCCGTCGGTCGCGACAGGCCGGTGGCCCCGACCAGGCCGGCGAGGGTGAGCGGCCCCGCCGCCAGGGCGCGGACGATCGCCATCGACTTGTCGAGCACGCCCACGCCGCTTACGATGCGGTCCACAAGCCGAGATTATCGTCTCATATCCTGAGACAGTCAAGGCCGGATCCACGACCCGAGGAGCCACCGTGCCCGGACCGAGAACCCTGAGCGAGAAGGTGTGGGACAACCACGTCGTCGCCCGTGCCGAGGGCGAGCCCGACCTGCTCTACGTCGACCTCCACCTCGTCCACGAGGTCACCAGCCCGCAGGCGTTCGACGGCCTCCGGATGGACGGCCGCACGGTGCGGCGTCCCGACCTCACCGTCGCCACCGAGGACCACAACGTCCCGACGTCGGACACCCACCTCGAGATCGCGGATCCGATCTCCCGCAAGCAGGTCCAGACGCTGCGGGCCAACTGCGCCGAGTTCGGAATCACGATCCACGAGATGGGCACGCCCGGTCAGGGCATCGTGCACATCATCGGGCCGGAGCAGGGACTCACCCTCCCCGGCATGACGATCGTCTGCGGCGACAGCCACACGTCGACCCACGGCGCGTTCGGGGCGCTCGCGTTCGGCATCGGCACCAGCGAGGTCGAGCACGTGCTCGCCACCCAGACCCTCCCCCAGCCCGCGGCGAGGACGCTGGCGATCACCGTCGACGGCACCCTGCCGCTCGGCAGCACGGCCAAGGACGTGATCCTCGCCATCCTCGGCCGCATCGGCACCGGCGGCGGCATCGGCCACATCGCCGAGTACCGCGGTTCGGTCATCGAGGCGCTCTCGATGGAGGGCCGCATGACCGTCTGCAACATGTCGATCGAGGCGGGCGCCAAGGCGGGCCTGATCGCCCCCGACGACACCACGTTCGAGTACCTCCGCGGCCGGCCCTTCGCCCCGAGCGGCGACGCGTGGGACGAGGCGGTGACCGCCTGGCGCGAGCTGCGCACCGACCCCGACGCCACGTTCGACTCCGAGGTGCGCCTCGACGGGGCGGAGATCCGCCCACACGTCACGTGGGGCACCAACCCGGGCCAGGTGTCGCCGATCGACGGCGCGGTACCCGATCCCGACTCGTTCGACGACCCGGTGCTGCGCGGCGCCGCCGAGCGGGCCCTGGAGTACATGGACCTCAGCGCCGGCACCCCGCTCAAGGAGGTCGCCGTCGACACCGTGTTCATCGGGTCGTGCACCAACGGCCGCATCGAGGACCTCCGGGCGGTCGCCGACGTCGCCCGCGGGCGGCGCGTCGCCTCCGGCCTGCGCACCCTCGTCGTCCCCGGCTCGTGGCGGGTCAAGGCCCAGGCCGAGGCCGAGGGCATCGACCGGGTGCTGATCGACGCCGGCTTCGACTGGCGCGACCCGGGCTGCTCGATGTGCCTGGCGATGAACCCCGACAAGCTCGCCCCCGGCGAACGGTCGGCGTCGACCAGCAACCGCAACTTCGAGGGCCGCCAGGGCCGCGGCGGGCGCACCCACCTGGTCTCCCCCGCCGTCGCCGCCGCCACCGCGATCGCCGGCCACCTCGCCACCCCCGACGACCTCACCCCCGCAGGAGCCTGACATGGAAGCCGTCCGCATCGTCACCGGCACCGCCGTGCCCCTCGACCGCTCCGACGTCGACACCGACCAGATCATCCCGTCCGACTGGCTGAAGCGGGTCGAGCGCACCGGCTTCGAGAAGGGCCTCTTCTCCGAATGGCGCGACGAGCGCGACTTCGTGCTCAACCAGGAGCAGTACGCCGGCGCGACCATCCTCGTCGCCGGCCCGAACTTCGGCACCGGCTCGTCGCGCGAGCACGCCGTCTGGGCGATCCAGCAGTACGGGTTCCGGGCGGTGATCTCGCCCCGCTTCGGCGACATCTTCCGCAACAACTCGACCAAGAACGGCCTCGTGCCCGTCGTGGTCGACCCCGAGGTGGGCGAGCGCCTGATGCGTGCCGTCGAGGCCGACCCCACCCTCGAGATCACGATCGACGTCGACCGCCGGACCCTCGAGGCGCCCGCCCTCGGGCTCACCGTCGAGTTCCCGCTCAGCGACGCGGTCCGCCACCGGTTCCTGGAGGGCCTCGACGACATCGGCCTGACCCTCCGCAGGGGCGAGGCCATCGACGCCTACGAGGCCGACCGGCCCCGCTGGCTCCCCTCCACCGCCCCCGCCTGACCCCGGGGGCTGGGGCGGCGGCGCGAACGGGTTTCCTCCGACCCCATCCGGACGCGACCGGCGGACCACTACGATCGCCGGCCATGCGCCGGCCGCTCCGCAACGCCTTCCTGCTGGGCGTCCTCGTCGGCCTCGTCGTGGCGGTGGCGCGGGCCATGCGCCGTGACGCCGCCCCCGCGGTACCGGCGACGCCCGCCCTCCGCCCGGCACCGGCCTCCCTCCCCGCGCCGGCGCGAGCGACCGGAGCCCTGCCCACCGCGGCCGGGCGCCCCGCGACCGCTCCGGAGTCCACGCCCGAGGTCACCGCCGGGACGACGGCCGACTCGACACCCGATGCCGCGGTCGAGCCGGTCGACGCCGCCGAGCCGGACGTAGCCGCCAAGCCGGTCGAGCCGGTCGAGCCCGTCGAGGGCGGCGGCGGAGGATCGTGGGCGAGCCCGGCGGCGGACGGCTCGTGCCCGGACGGGTTCCCGATCAAGGCCAAGGAGTCGAGCGGGATCTTCCACCAGCCCGGCGGCCTGTCCTACGAGCGCACCCGCCCCGACCGCTGCTACCCCACCGCCGAGGCCGCCGAGGCCGCCGGCTACCGCGCCGCCAAGCGCTGACCCACCGAAGAGCCGAAATTTCAACCC
>JAAYBP010000084.1 GCA_012730075.1 Acidimicrobiales bacterium
CCCGAGTCGACCGAGGCCCCCGACCCCGAGTCCACCGAGACGACCGAAGCACCCGCCGACGGCGGATGAAGGCCGTAGTACTGGTCGGCGGCTTCGGCACCCGGCTCCGCCCGCTGACCCTCACGCGTCCCAAGCAGATGCTGCCGGTCGTGAACCGACCGATGATCGAGCACGTGATCGGACACCTGGTCGGCCACGGCGTCGACGAGGTCGTCCTGTCGATGGGGTACCGGCCCGACGAGTTCCACGCCGCCTACCCCGACGACCACGTCGCCGGCGTGCCGATGCGCTACGCCGTCGATCCCGAGCCGCTCGACACCGCCGGCGCGATCCGCTACTCGGCGCTGGAGGCGGGCATCGACGAGCGCTTCGTCGTCGTCAACGGCGACGTCCTCACCGACATCGACATCGACGCGCTGGTCGCGTTCCACGACGACCGCGGCGCCGAGGCCACCATCGCCCTGCACCGGGTCGACGATCCCTCCGCCTTCGGCGTGGTGCCGACCGACGCCGCCGGCCGGGTCGAGGCGTTCGTCGAGAAGCCGCCCCGCGACGAGGCCCCGACCGACCTCATCAACGCCGGCATCTACGTGATGGAGCCCGCCGTCGTCGACCGGATCGATGCCGGTCGACGGGTGTCGGTCGAGCGCGAGGTGTTCCCGGCCATGGTCGACGACGGCGTGCTCTACGCCCGCCACGACGACGCCTACTGGATCGACACCGGCACCCCCGCCCTCTACCTGCGGGCCCAACTCGACCTGCTCGACGGCGTCCGGGGCGAGCGCATCGACGGGGTGGACCCAGGCGCCGCCGTCGAGCCCGGAGCGGACGTGTCCCGGGCGGTCGTCGCCGCCGGGGCGAGCGTCGCCGACGGGGCGGTCGTGATCGAGTCGGTGGTGATGGCCGGCGCCGTCGTCGCCGCCGGGGCCCGGGTCGAGCGCAGCGTGATCGGCTTCGGCGCGGTCGTCGCCGAGGGCGCCGAGCTCGACGAGGTGGTGCTGGGCGACGGCGAGAAGACCGAGCACGGCGAGCGGCTGCACGGCCTGCGCCGCCCCGAGCCCGATTGACGAGGCCGGGCTCAGCACCGGGCGTCCGGGCCCGCCGAACGCCGCGTCTCAGCGGGCCGTCGGGACCGCCGATCCGACTACCGGTGGCCGCGCGCCGCGCTGCTAGGGTGCCTCCTTCCGGGGCCGTTAGCTCAGTTGGCTAGAGCACCTGCATGACGCGCAGGGGGTCAGGGGTTCGAATCCCTTACGGCCCACCACACCTCGGACCGTCGGCGGGGGGCCGACGGGCCAGGGGTCGGCGGGTCAGGGGTCGGCGATCTCGACCACCTTGGTGCGGTGGTGGTGACCGCGGGCGATCGTGACGCGCCGCCGGTCGATGCCGAGGTGGGTGGCGAGCAGGTCCACGAGGGCGGCGTTCGCCTTCCCGTCGACGGCGCGCGCGGCGACGCGGACCTTCAGGTCGTCACCGTGGGGCCCGACGACCTCCGACCGGCGCGCCCCGGGCTGGACGCGGACGCTCAGGGTCCAGCCGGAGTCCGTCCGCCGGGCCCACGGGGCGCCGTCGTCGAGCACGGTCGGTTCGTCTCCCACGCCGGCGTCCTCCCTACGGCCGCGAGCCGGAGCCGACCTGACCGGGTCAGCTCCGGGGCACGTCCTTCCACGCCACGTCCTTGTCGGTGCGCGGCTCGCCCGGAAGGCCGAGGACCCGCTCGCCGATGATGTTGTGCTGGATCTCCGACGTGCCGCCCTCGATCGAGTTGGCCCGGGCCCGCAGGAACATCTTGCGGCTGGAGCCGGGTGGACCGGTCAGCCCGAGGTTCTCGGACCGCCGCATCGTGTAGTCGAAGTCGACGAGCGCCCGGGCGCCGAGGAGGTCGACGCACAGCTCGTAGACGTCCATGTTCACCTTGGCGAACATCAGCTTGGCGATCGAGCCCTCGGGGCCGGGGTTGCCCGCCTTGCGGTTCTGGGAGGCCCGGATGTTGGTGAGCCGGAGCGCCTCGGCCTGGCTCCAGAGGCGCATCAGCCGGTCGCGCTGGGCGGGGGAGCGGTCGACCGCCTCCTCGCGCCAGATGCGGACCGCCTCGGCGATCGCCCCGCTGCCCTTGGCCGGCGGCCCGCCGCCCCCGCCGATGGTGGTGCGCTCGTTCGAGAGGGTCGTCATCGACACCCGCCAGCCCTCGCCGACGTCGCCGATGCGGTCCGCGTCCGGCACCCGCACCTCGGTCAGGTACACCTCGTTGAACTCGGCCTCGCCGGTGATCTGGCGCAGCGGCCGGACCTCGACCCCGGGGGCGGTCATGTCGAGCGCGAAGTAGGTCATGCCCTTGTGCTTGGGCGCGTCGGGGTCGGTGCGGGCGACGAGCATCCCCCGGTTGGCCAGGTGGGCGAGGGTGTTCCACACCTTCTGGCCGGTGATGATCCACTCGTCGCCGTCGCGGACGGCCCGGCAGGCGAGGCCGGCGAGGTCGGAGCCGGCGCCCGGCTCGCTGAAGAGCTGGCACCAGCTGTCCTCGCCGGTGAACATCGGGCGCAGGAGGCGGCGCTTCAGGGCCTCGTCGGCGTGGGTGACCACGGTCGGTCCGGCCATGGTGAGGCCGAAGAAGTGCTCGGTGCTCGGCCCGGGCGCCCCGGCCCGGCGCAGGGCGTCGTCGACCCGGCGTTGGTGCACCGGCGGGAGCCCCAGCCCGCCCCATCCCTCGGGGAAGTGGACCCAGGCCAGGCCCAGGTCGTACTGGAGCCCGCGGAAGGCGACCCGGTCGTCGCGGTCGCCCTCGTCGAGGAGGCGGGTGGTCAGCTCGTCAACGGTGGCGGCGTCGTCGGACATGGTCGGAGGGTAGACCGCCCACCGGGCCGCGTCCCCGTCCGACCTCCGTCCCGCCCCCCGCCCCTCGTTCTGGCAACCCTGGTCCCCCGAGGGCGTGGATGAGGGTTGCCAAAGCGGGGTTCGTGGGGCACCTCAGTCCGAGAAGTCGGCGATGACGGAGTCGGCGCCGGGCCCGAGGTCGACCAGGCCCGAGCCCTGGATGAACTGGACCGGCAGCTCGACCCGCTCGGGGTTCAGGTGGCCCATCGACCAGGCGAACACGAGGGCGTCGAGCAGCTCCATGTGGTTGTCGACCCGCAGCCCGGCGGTGAGGGAGTCGGCGATGCGGGCCAGGTGGAACGGGTTGCGGCTCGACCCCGCCTCGGAGAGGATCGCCCGCAGGAACGTCTGCTGGCGCTCGATGCGGCTGAGGTCGGCGAGGCCGTCGGCCGGCTGGACCTCGCCGTCGATGACCTCCTGGTAGAAGCGGCTCCGCACGAAGGCGAGGGCCTGCTCGCCGTCGAGGCGGACGTCGCCCGACTCGGTGACGTTCAGTCCGGAGTGGGTGTCGATCGCCGGGTGGTCGAAGTGGATCGTCACCCCGCCGAGCGCGTCGACCAGGCCGGCGAAGCTGACGAAGTCGATCTCGACGTAGCGGTCGATCGGGATGCCGACCGACTCCTGCACGGTGCGGATCAGGGCGACGGGACCATCGTTGTAGGCGGAGTTGATGCGGCCGAGGTCGCCGTCCCGGGACGGGAGCGCCACCCGGAGGTCGCGGGGGATCGACATCAGCCGGGCGGGACCGTCGCCGGTGCGCAGCACGAGCATGGTGTCGGCGCGGTTGCCGCCCGAGCCGGGGCCGGACGTGTCGATCTCCGGGCGGGCGTCGGTACCGACGAGCAGCCAGTTGGTGCCGCTGGGGCTGCCCGCGAGCACGCTTCGGCCGTCCACGTCGACGTCGACCCGCTCGACCTGCTCGAACTTGGCCGCCGCATAGAACCAGCCGACCTCGACCGCGAGCAGCCCGGCGACGAGGGCGAGGCCGGCCAGGCCGACGATCCAGCGGAGCGCGCCGCGTCGTCGACCGGTCGAGCCGTCGGGGCGTTGGAGCCGCCGGCCCCGGAGCGCCGCGACGGTGCCGGCGGTGATCGCGCCGTGGACGAGGCCGACGACGAAGAGGAGGGCGGCCGCCCTCACCCGTACACCCGGGTCGGGTCGTCGCCGGCGGGCGGGCGGCGGTCGCCCTCCCCGTCGCGCCCGCCGTCCCCGCCGGACGGCGGCTCGGAGTACACGACGGTGACCGGGCCGACGCCGATGCGGTCGCCGGGGCGGAGGGGGGCGGCGCGGTCGGCGGGCATCCGGGTGCCGTTCAGCTTCGTGCCGTTGGCCGACCCGCCGTCGACCAGCACCCAGCCACCCTGGCGGGAGGGCCGGACGACGGCGTGGGCCCGGCTGACCCGGGCGTCGTCGACGCGGAGGACCTGGTCGCGGCCCCGTCCGATCGTGGTCGGCTCGTCGCCGAGCTCGACGCCCGCCGAGCCGTCCTCGAGGTCGAGGCGGGCCCGTCGGGGTCCCCGCGGTGGGGAG
>JAAYBP010000499.1 GCA_012730075.1 Acidimicrobiales bacterium
CGACGCCGACGAGCAGGGCGACGACCGCGGCGGCCAGGACGAGCTGGAGGGTGCGGCGTCGTCGGCGCGCCTGCTGCTCCGCGGCGCGGGCCGCCTCGATGCGGCTGCGGTGGCCTTCCTTGTGTCGCTGGCGCTTCTCGGCTGAGGTCACGGCGGGCGACGGTACTCGGGGGCACCGAACCGGCGCGGTCGCCGTCGCCGACCGCATGGCGACACGTTGCGTCTCGGCGGGTGCACGGTCCGTCATTTCCGGCGGGCCACCGGACACAATGGCAGGATGGACCACGACGAGAGCCGCCATGGCGCGGCCCGCGGGACGGTGTCGGTGCTCGACGAACCAGGCGGATCCGAAGCGGCGGTCTCCGACGAGGAAGCCTTCGCGCTCCGGGTCGGGCAGCGGCTGCGGGCCATCCGCCAGGCCCAGGCGCTCTCGCTGTCCGACGTCGAGGAGCGGTCCGGGGGGAAGTGGAGCGCCTCGGCCATCGGCGCCTACGAGCGGGGTTTCCGCAACCTCAGCCTCCCGCGCCTGAAGGCGCTGGCCGACTTCTACCGGGTGCCGGTCAGCGTGCTGCTCGGCGAGACCGGGCCCGGCACCACCCATCACGATCGGCGCAAGTTGGTCCTCGACCTCGAGGCCCTGCGCGCCGTCGACCCGGCCGAGCCGGTCCAACGGTTCGTCCAGTCGATCATCGAGGCCCGCGGCGATTTCAACGGCAAGGTCCTGTCGCTGCGCAACGACGACCTCAAGGCTCTGTGCGTCCTGTGCGGTGGTGACATCCCGACCGGTGTGGCTCAGCTCCGCGCATGGGGCGTGCTCGTCGACGGCCCCGCGGTCGCCGACCCCCCGCCGGACTTCGAGGCCCGTCCTCGGGGTCGACCCGACGACTTGGGATGACGGACGACGCGTCTCGGAGCGGCGGCACTCGCCGCCTGGACGTGAGGCCGACCGCAGATGAAGTGAACTGCGGGGGGACGAAGTGAAGCGTCGACGCTGGTTGGTGGGGCTGGCAGTCATCGTGGCTACGGCGCTGGCGTTACGCCTCCGCATGCCCGGCCTGACGATCAAGACGACCGACGAGTGGTTGTGGGTGCCGCGATCTCGTGCGTTCGGCGAAGCGTGGCAATCAGGAGACTTCGCCCGGATGGTGGTCTCTCCGGACAGGGCGGGCACCCGACCCGGTGTGACCACGATGTGGACCGGCTTCCTGGGTATCGAGCTCGCAGAGCGGGACCTGCCGGGCTGGTCGAGCGACGCCCTCCGAAACGGTCATCGGCTCATGGCCATCTGGTGCTCCGTGTTGATCGTCCCGTTCGTCGCGGCGGCACGACGGATCGTCGGTCGGCGCGGGTCGCTCGTGGCCGGTGGGATCCTGGCGGTAGAGCCCTTGCTCGTCGGGCATTCCGCGCTTCTGCACACCGATGCCCTACTCACGATGACCGTGGGGGTGGCCATCGTCGGTCTGATGGCCGCGGCCGAGGAACGTCGGCTGGCTCTGCGGCAGGATCGAAGATGGCGACGCCGGTGGGTTCTCAGCGTGACCATGGCCGGCGCGGCGGCCGGTCTGGCCGTTCTCACCAAGATCAGCGCGCTGCTCCCGTTGGGCTTGGCGACGCTCATGGTGTTGGCCGTGCACGGTTTCTGGGTTTGGCGGTCGGCTCCCGTGGCGAGGTACGTCGTGCGCGAGTTGGCTGTACTCGCCCTGCCCTTCGCAGCGGTGGCAGCGATCGTCGTCGTGGTGGTGTGGCCGGCCATGTGGGTCGCTCCCCTCAACAGCATCGAGACGAGCCTCGACTCGCTGCGCCTTGCGGGGAGGGCGAGCCCGCGCTTCTTCCTCGGTGAGGTCGTCGTGGGGAGCGACTGGCGGTACTACCCGGTGGAGGCGGTGTTCCGGGCGTCGGCGTGGTTGCTGGTCGGTGGCCTGGCCATGGTCGCGTGGAAGGTCCGAGCCCGGATGGTCGGTGCGCCACGAGTGCTCGCCCGTCGTCACGCGGTCGTGCTCACGGTCACCGGGCTGGTGTTCGTCGTGGCCCTCAGCGTGAGCTCGAAGCAGTACGCGCGGTACCTGCTGCCGCTGCTGCCGCTGGTCGCGGTGGCGATGGCGGCCGTGGTCGATCGTTGGGCTCGGAGCCTCACACGAAGGCTGGTCTCCCGGGGGGTGCGGTGGGGTGGCCTGGTGGCACCCGTGTCCCTCTGGCTCGCCTTCGCACTCACGGCGGCGTGGACGGCTTCGCTCGCGCCGTACCAGATCTCTCATGTCAATCCGCTCGTCGGGGGGCAGAGGACCGCCGAGCGAACCATCCCGCTCGGGTGGGGTGAGGGGTTCGAGGTGATGACGGCCGCGTACCGGCTCGAGGGCGGCGAGACCTGCCAGACGTGGACATCCTGGCGGGCTTGGATCCTGTTCCAACTGTGTCGAGACGGACGACGGGACGCCGGGTTCGTCGACGGCGACCAGGCGCCGCCCCGGTTCGTGTTGCGTTACGTGTACGAGCGCCAACTGGGCGAGGAACCACCCGGGCTCCAGGCGTACCTCGACGAGCACGGCACGCTCGTCGACTCGGTCACGATCGACGGCGTCCGTTACGCCGAGCTGTGGGAGATCGACGGCGCGTCCTGATCCTCGGGGGTTCAGGCGGCGGAACGCCCGAAGCGGGTTCTCGACCCTGGTTCGAGGGCGGGAAACCGTCCGCGCCGCGTTAGGTTCCCCG
>JAAYBP010000085.1 GCA_012730075.1 Acidimicrobiales bacterium
AGCGGGCCGGCATCGACTTCGCCATCCTCGGCCCGGCCGAGAACTGCACCGGCGACCCCGCCCGCCGCTCGGGCAACGAGTACATCTTCCAGATGCTCGCCATGCAGAACATCGAGACCCTCGACGGCCTGGGCGTGAAGAAGATCATCACCCAGTGCCCGCACTGCTTCAACACGCTGATGAACGAGTACCCGCAGCTCGGCGGCCACTACGAGGTGATGCACCACTCGAAGCTGCTCGAAGACCTCGTCGAGACCGGCCGCCTCGACCTGTCCCGGGCCCAGCTCGAGGACCGCATCGTGTACCACGACTCCTGCTACCTCGGCCGCCACAACGACATCTACCTCGCCCCCCGCAAGGTGATCGGCCGCCTCGGCGGCGTCGAGATCGTCGAGGCCCCGCGCAACGGCACCAAGGGCATGTGCTGCGGCGCCGGCGGGGCCCGCATGTTCATGGAGGAGACGATCGGCACCAAGGTCAACGACGCCCGCTCCGAGGAGCTGGTCGAGACCGGCGCCAGCCGCATCGCCACCGCCTGCCCCTTCTGCTACATCATGATCGACGACGGCGTGAAGGGCCTCGGCAAGGACGACGACGAGGTCAAGGTGGCCGACATCGCCATGCACCTCGTCGAGGCGCTCGACCGGGGCGAGGCCGCCGACCGCGCCGCCCTCCACGCCCCCGCCGACACCGGCGCCTGATCCCGGGTCCCAGCCGTCCCGTGGCTTCGGGGCGGCCCAGCCGTTCCGTGTGCGGAAACCCGTCGTCGACGGGGGGCAAGCGTCCACGGTTGGCCCGCCGCGGACCGTCGCGGGCCCTCACCGCGGTGACCGGATCACCCTGCGTGGGTAGCTTGGGCCGATCGACCTAGACAACGGACGACCACGCAACGTAAGGTCAGTGCCGACGCCACTACACCGAGTGACGGGCAGGCGGCCCGGCTGCGGTGACGGACACGACGGAGGACCGTTGGCCCCCCAGGTCACGCCCATTCACGACGACACCCCGCCCCGCCTGGTCGACGACGTCGGCCCGATCGGCGGTCAGGCCCTCCTCGAGGGGGTGATGATGCGCCGGGCCGGGGCGTGGGGCGCGGCGGTGCGCCAGGCCGACGGCTCGATCACCACCACCGCGGCCGCCCTGCCCTCCGATGGCACCGGCGTGCGCACCGTCCCGCTGCTGCGCGGCCCGGTCGCCCTCTGGGACTCCGTCAGCCTCGGCACGCGCGCCACGCTGTGGGCGGCCCAGGCCCGGGGCACCTCGGACGGCAAGGGCTACTCCAAGGTCGGCCTGGCGCTCACGACCGTCCTGGCCGCCGTGCTCGCGGTCGTGGTGCTCGGCGTGGCCCCCGCCCTCGTCCCGCAGGCGCTCGGCATCGAGGGCCGCTGGGCCTTCAACGCCGTCGAGAGCCTGGTCCGCCTGGGCGTGCTCGTCGGCTACATGGGGCTCCTGTCGCTCAGCCCGCAGGTGAAGCGCACGTTCGCGTACCACGGCGCCGAGCACATGACGATTCACGCCTTCGAGCACGGCAGCGACCTCACCCCGCCGGCGATCCGACGCTTCGACCGGCGCCACCCGCGGTGCGGCACCGCGTTCCTCCTGGTCGTGATCCTCGTGGCACTCGTCGTCCACGTGCTCATCGGCGAGGTGAGCGGGGCGGTGCTCGTCGCCACCCGGGTGCTCGGCCTGCCGGTCGTCGCCGCCCTCGCCTACGAGGTGATCCGCTTCGCCGGCACCCGCCGCCACTCGACGATCGGTCGGGTGCTCATGGCCCCCGGTTCGTGGCTCCAGGGCATCACGACCCGACCGCCCGACGACGACCAGATCGAGGTGGCCATCGCCGCGCTCCGCGCGACGCTCGCCGCCGAGGAACCCGCCTCCGCGCCGGCCCCGTCGACGGCGGCGGTCGCCCGGTGAGCGTCCCCACCCCCGCTCCTCCGACCCCGACCGCCCGGCGCACGCCGCTGATCGCCACGAAGACCGGGCGCGAGCTCGTCCTCGCCGCGTCGGTGGCGACGATGGTGGTCGAGATGGCGTGGTTGATCCTCGACCTCGACATCCCGTTCGGCAACCTCGTCCTGTCGGCCTCGGCGCTACCGATGATCGGCGTCATCCTCCTGCTCGGCAGCCGCGGCGTCGGCATGCCGGAGGAGACCGACCGGGTCGTGCCGTTCTGGATCGCCATGGTCGCGGGGCTGATCCTCGGCCTCGCCCTGTTCGCCCGCACCGGCGACGCCCTCGACGTCGTCGGCCTGCTCATCGCCGCGGTCAACGAGGAGGTCGTGTACCGCTTCGCGGTGCCGCTCGTGATCACCGCCGCCCTCATGGTCGTCAGGGTCCCGGTGCGGCCGGCCCGGTTCGTCGGCTACCTCGTCGCGGGCGGATGGTGGATCCTCCTCCCCGGCCACCAGGCCCAGACCCAGACCGTCGCCGACCTCGGCACCTACGTCGCCTTCGCCATCATCAGCGCCCTGGTCGTGTCGCGGTCGCGGGCCCTCGTCCCGATGAGCGTCGCCCACTGCGTGCTGAACGTGATCACCTTCGCCCACCTGCGCGGCGACATCACGACCGGCAGCCGCATGGCCCTCTCCGCGTGCCTGCTGTTCCTGCTCGTCGGGACCTACGCCTGGCCCGAGAAGGCCGACGACGGACCCGCGGTCGACGACGGCGACGACCTCATCTCCGACACGGTGATCGACCTGCGCGACGGCCACCGCCCGTCGGTCGTCCGCGACGGCGAGATCACCTGGATCGCCGACCCGCAGGCCCCCGAGCCGAGCGCCGCCGCGCCGTCGGCGGGCACCGGATCGGCCCCGTCGTCGGGCGGGCCACCTCCCGACGGCGACCGCTCCTCCCGCTGAACCGCCCGTCCCGCTGAAGCGCCCGATCGTCTCCCGAGGCGACGCCCCGGGCGGGTCAGGACTGGAAGTTCTGCCAGTAGCGGCTGGGCGTGGGGCCGCGCTGGCCCTGGTACTTCGAGCCCGCCGCGGACGATCCGTAGGGCACGTCGGCCTCGGTCGTCATGTGGAGGAAGGAGATCTGTCCGATCTTCATGCCCGGGTAGAGCGTGATCGGCAGCGTCGCGATGTTCGACAGCTCGAGGGTGACGTGGCCGTTCCAGCCGGCGTCGATGAACCCGGCGGTCGAGTGGATCAGGAGACCGAGGCGCCCGAGGCTCGACTTCCCCTCGAGGCGGCCCACGATGTCGTTGGACAGGCGGATCCGCTCCGCGGTCGAGCCGAGCACGAACTCACCCGGGTGCAGCATGAACCGGGCGTCGGGATCGTCGGGGATCTCGACCAGCTCGGTGAGGTCCTCGAGGTTCTCCTTCACGTCGATGATCCCTGCGGTGTGGTTGCGGAACACCCGGAAGTAGCGGTCCATCGTCAGGTCGACCGACGAGGGCTGGATGTAGTCCTCGCGGAGCGGGTCGATCTCGATGCGGCCGGCCGCCAGGGCCTCGCGGATGGAGCGGTCGGACAGGATCACGGGCGGCGACGTTACCCGCGGTCCGACCCGGTGCCCTCGACGTCGTCGAGCAGGTCGGGCGGCACCAGCTCCGGGTCGGCGTCCTCGGGATGGAGCCGGACCCGGATGATGCGCCGCCACACGAACCAGGCGACCGCCAGGAGGATGACGAGCACGACGAGGTACTGCACCTTCTCGATGAAGTCCGCCACCGTCTCGATGTGGTCCGAGGCGAAGTAGCCGACCGAGATCAGGGCCGTGTTCCAGACCGCCGAGCCGATCACCGTGTAGAGGGTGAAGCGGGCCGGGTTCATGCGGCGCAGGCCCGCGGGCACCGACACGAGCGAGCGCACCAACGGCACGCACCGGCACAGGAGCACCGCCAGCTCCTCGTGGCGGTCGAACCAGGCGTCCGCCTTGTCGAAGTCGGCCTCCTTCACCCCGAACCAACGGCCCCAGCGGCGGACGAAGGCCCGCAGCCGGTCCTCGCCGACCGCGGCGCCGATCAGGTACAGCGCCCAGGCGCCCACCAGCGAGCCGACCGTCGCGGCCACGACCATGAGCGCCATCGCCGGCAGGCCGCGGTCGCCGTCGCTCGCCCACAGCCCGGCCGAGGGGAGCACGACCTCCGAGGGGATCGGCGGGAAGAGGTTCTCGGCGGCGACGAGGAACGCCACGCCCACGTAGCCCAGGGCGTCGATGACGTCCTTGACCCAGTTGGTCAGGTCGCCGGTGATGAAGTCGCTGAGGCCGGCGAAGATCACCGGATCGGCCCTCCCCCGGGGCCCGGGTGCGAGCGTTCGTCGGCGGAAGGCATCCCGCGATCCTGTCCGGCCGTACGGTGGCCGACCAAGCCGCCGCTCCCACCCCTCCCCCTTCTACGCGCCCACCGGGACGCCCACGTCCCCCTCAGCGCGTAGAACCGCAGGGCCCCGATCGGGCCGGCCCGCCCCTCCGAGGGGAACGGGGCGGGCGGACGGGCCTACGGTCGGGCTGATGGGTGCACCGACGCGCTGGGAGACCGAGACGGACGAGGGCCACTCGCAGTGGTACATCGACCGGTTCCGGAAGATGGCCGACGAGGGGGCCGACCTCGAGGGGGAGGCCCGCCTGGTCGACGCCATGGTCCCCCGGGGGGCGCGGCTGCTCGACGCCGGGTGCGGGCCGGGCCGGATCGGCGGGGCGCTGCATGCCCGCGGCCACACCGTGGTGGGCGTCGACGTCGACCCTGCGCTGATCGCCGCCGCCGAGGAGGACCACCCCGGCCCCCGCTGGCTCGTCGGCGACCTGTCCGAGCTCGACCTGACCGCGGCCGGCGAGCCCGAGCCCTTCGACGCCGCGGTCATGGCCGGCAACGTGATCGTGTTCATCGCGCCGGGCACGGAGGCGGACGTGCTGCGCCGGGTCGCGGCCCACGTGGCGCCCGACGGCTTCGTGGTCGTCGGCTTCCACGTGAACCGCACCCTGCCCCTGGCCGACTTCGACGCCGCGGTCGACGCCGCCGGCCTCCGCATCGAGCACCGGTTCGCGACGTGGGATCTCCGGGCCTGGCACGACGACGCCGACTTCGCCGTCACCGTGCTGCGCCACGTCACCTGACCCCCCGGGAACGCCGGGCGGCGGCGCCGCTATGCTCGGCCGCTCACCCGCGGGTGTAGTTCAGAGGCAGAACATCAGCTTCCCAAGCTGAGAACGCGGGTTCGATTCCCGTCACCCGCTCTCCGAGAAGGTCCAGGTCAGCCGGTG
>JAAYBP010000500.1 GCA_012730075.1 Acidimicrobiales bacterium
AGGTGCCAGGAGCGTTAGCGGAAAGCGAGCGTCGTCGCGAGACGGATTCCTCGCTGCGCTCGGAACTTGCGGTGCCGTGCTTGCTGGGTCGGCCTCGCCTATCGGCTCGGCCTCCAGGCACCTCGTGTGGTTCTGCGAAGTCGATCTGCCAGCCCCGGTCGGGGTCTCCGACGCGGATGACGACGGATCCCGACGATCCCGGCTGTACGACCCCCCACACCCCGGCGGACCGTAGTCGGATGTCCCGGCGACGTCGCGTGACCTGGCAGACTCCAGGAGTGGCGAAGGGGAGAGGAACGCGTGCCGCGGTCGTCGAGACCGACGTCGACGTCGACCCGATCATCGGCCCGGCCGACCGGCCCGAGCAGGTCCGCCATCGGCGTCTGCCCCGCCTCGCCCGGCACACCGTCACCCTGAGCGACGGCCACGAGGTCGGCGTCGCCGTGTGCGGCCGGGGCGTCCCGCTGGTGCTCGTCCACGGGTTCACCGCGGAGGGGATGCTCTACGCCCAGACCCTGTCGCGCCTGGTCGCGTCGGGGTTCCGGGTGATCGCCATCGACACCGCCGGCCACGGCGGCACGCTCGGCCTGCCGACCGGCGGCGGCAGCCTCGAGGAGTACTCCCGCCTGCTGGCCCGGGTGCTCGACGAGCTGGGCATCCGCCGGGCCGTCCTCGCCGGGCACTCGATGGGGGGCCGGCTGGTCACCGAGCTGGCCGCCAACGAGCCCGAGCGGGCGATCGCCGTGCTCCTGATCGACGCGATCGTCGGCCGTACGTGGGACCGCATGGTCAACCTGTTCCGGGTGGCGCCGCCGCTGCTCGTCGGGGTGGCCGGCGTACTCCTGATCGACAGCATCACCACCGTGCCCCTGCTGCGCGACCCGTTGCAGGCCCGCAAGCTCGGCCGCCTGGTCGCCCCGGTCGTCACCGGCCACCTGCGCCGCCCGTGGCGGATGCTCGGCCCCGCGATCTCGATCCTGCGGTCCCAGCGCTCGACCGAGATGCTCGCGGCCGTGGCCGAGGCCGGCATCCCCCTGGTCGTGATCCACGGCGAGCGCGACGTCGCGGTGCCGATGGCCACCGCACGCGACGCCGCCGAGGCGGGGGAGGGCACCCTCGTCACCGTCCAGCGGGCGGGACACTCCTGGCTGCTGCGCGACCCCCGCACGTTCCCGGCGATCGTCGACGCCCTCGCCGCCAGCCACGTCGGCACCCAGATCGCCGAGCGCATCGCCGCCGACCTGGGCCTCGAGAGCCCCGGCTACCTCTACGAGCACACCTCCTACGCCGACCTCGACGCCGCCTACCTCGAGCCCGACGCGCTGCTGCACGGCCTGTGCCCGCCGGTCACCAACGACACGCTGCCGCACGGGGGGAGGCCCCGGTACCGGTGGGTCGTCACCGACCACATCCCGGTCGAGCACGACCTGGCCACGGTCACCCCGCTCGACGGCGCCCGAAGCGCCCGGGCTTGAGCGTGGCGCCCGGGACCCACCCCGCCGGTTCCGGTCGGGTTCCCCGGGGCGTCGGGGGGATTCGCGTGGTCGGAGCGACCCGCTGCTAGCCTGAACTCCGGCTCGTGGCGCCTTCGCGCGTCACCGCCTCCGCTCGCCGGATCGTCAGGCTGCCCGCAGCGCACGACCGGAGGAGCCGGGTCCGACACCCTGGGGCGCACCGCCGGTGCCCCCGCCTACACCCCGAGAGTTGCCGCATGTCCGAGATCACCGACCGCGCCAAGCCCGGAGTCATCGCGGAGCACCGCCTCCACGAGACCGACACCGGATCCCCGGAGGTCCAGATCGCCCTGCTCACGCAGCGCATCGACCA
Organism: Acidimicrobiales bacterium; assembly: GCA_012730075.1. Lineage (GTDB taxonomy): Bacteria > Actinomycetota > Acidimicrobiia > Acidimicrobiales > Iamiaceae > Iamia. Next base: position 1,828 of record JAAYBP010000500.1, read on the forward strand.
CCTCACCGAGCACCTGAAGGTCCACAAGAAGGACTTCCACAGCCGACGGGGGCTGCTGATGCTGGTCGGCC
>JAAYBP010000086.1 GCA_012730075.1 Acidimicrobiales bacterium
GCGCTCCGCTTCACCGGGCTGGACGACGGTCGCGTCGGTGCCCCACGATCGGCCGACGCCGTCCGGGCGGCCGCGGCCCGCCAGGGCGTCGCCGGAGACCACGGCCAGGAGAACCCGTGACCGAAGACCGACCGATGCGGCTGTACGACACCGCCCGCCGTGAGGTCGTCGACTTCACGCCCGGTGACGTCGTCACCATGTACACGTGCGGCATCACGCCGTACGACGCGACCCACATCGGGCACGCCGCCGTCTACATCACCTACGACGTCCTCCAGCGTCGACTGCGCGACCGGGGCCACGACACCCGCTGCGTCCGCAACATCACCGACGTCGACGACGACATCCTCCGCAAGGCACGGGAGCTCGGCGTCCACTACCTCGACCTCGCCGCCGCCGAGGTGGCCAAGTTCGACGACGACATGGACGCCCTCGGCCTGCTGCCGGTCGCCAGCGAGCCGCGCGCCACGTCCGCCATCCCCGACATCCGGGGCTTCATCGGCATGGTCCTCGACCGCGGCCACGCCTACGCCCGCGACGGGGCCGTCTACTTCGACGTGTCGTCGTCGCCGCGGTTCGGCAGCCTGTCCGGCTACGACCGCGACGAGATGCTCCGCCTCGCCGCCGAGCGGGGCGGCAACCCCGACGATCCCGCCAAGGACGACCCGCTCGACTTCGTGCTGTGGCAGCCGTCGGCCGACGACGAGCCGGCGTGGGACTCGCTCTGGGGCCCGGGTCGCCCCGGCTGGCACATCGAGTGCTCCGCGCTCGCCCTCCGCGAGCTCGGTACGACGATCGATCTGCACGGCGGTGGTGCCGACCTGATCTTCCCGCACCACGAGTGCGAGGCCGCCCAGTCCGAGGCCGCCACCGGCGAGCCGTTCGTCCGCCACTGGATGCACCAGGCGATGGTCCGGATGGACGGCGAGAAGATGTCCAAGTCGCTCGGCAACCTCGCGTTCGTCAGCGAGCTCCGCAAGGAGCACGACGCCCGGGCCATTCGCCTCGCCGTCCTCGAGCACCACTACCGCACCGAGTGGGAGTGGACCGACGCGGCGATGCCGGCGGGCGAGGCCCGCCTCGAACGGTGGCTCGCCGCGGGGGAGGGCGACGGCGCCCTCGACGCGGTGCGCGCCGCGCTCGACGACGACCTCGACTGCCCCGCTGCGGTCGCCGCGATCGACGCCGCCGCGGCCGCGGGGGAGGGCGTGTCGGCCGCCGCCGCCCTGCTCGGCGTCGACCTCCGGGCCTGACCGCGCGCCGCCGATCCCCCCGACCGCGCGAACCCGACCCTTCCGGCGGTCGCGACCCCCATCCGACTGACGTTCGTTCAGGGATCGCCGACCGGTCGACGGGGGCCGAGAAGGCCGAACATCGGCGCCGGACCTGTGGCACGATTCGCCCATGGCGACCCCCGAGCCCGACGACCGGAAGGTCGGCCAGCTCTACCCGGTCGCGAAGGCGGTCATCACGCCCGTGTTCAGGTTCGCGTGGCGGTTCCACGTCGAGGGGCTCGACCACGTGCCGGCCACCGGCCCGGCGATCATCTGCCCCAACCACACCTCGGTGCTCGACTCGTTCTTCGTCCCCGCGGTGCTGCCCCGGAAGATCACCTACGTGGGCAAGGCCGAGTACATGGACGACTGGAAGACCAAGCACCTGTTCCCGGCGATGGGGATGATCCCGATCGACCGGGGCGGGGGCAGTGCCGCCGAGCGGGCCCTCGCCGCCGCCCAGCGGGTGCTCGAACGGGGGGAGCTGTTCGGCATCTACCCCGAGGGCACCCGCAGCCGCGACGGCGTGCTCCACAAGGGCCACACCGGTCCCGCCCGCCTCGCCCTGCGCACCGGCGCGCCGCTCGTGCCGGTCGGCATCCGGGGCGCCCGGGAGGTCATGCCACCCGAGGCGAAGTTCCCGAAGGCCTTCCGCCCGGTCGTCATCCGCTTCGGGCAGCCGGTCGACGTCGAGCGCTACCGCGACCGCCCCAACGACCGCCTCGTCCTCCGCCAGATCATCGACGAGGTGATGTACTCGATCCGCGAGCTCTCGGGGCAGGAGTACGTCGACCAGTACGCCACCAAGAAGGCGGAGAACATCCCCACCGAGGTGGCGCGGGTCGGGCCGCTGCCCGAGGGCAACGGCCACGACCCCTCCGTAGCGGATGTCACGGTCGACGCGACCGACGACGGAACCCGTCGCTCGTCCGCCGCCGTGCTCGCCGGTCCGCGACGCCGCCCGGCCTGAACCCCGGCTCGCCGCCGCGAGGCCCGCGAACCTCCCGCCCGCCGCGGCCCCGCCCGGCGGGACCTCCGTCGGACCTACTCGACGGTCACCTCGGCGTACATGCCGTGCGCGAAGTGGGGCGGCCCGGCGCCGGGGACCTCGGGTGGCCCCCTCGCCGGACGTCTCGGCGGCGGCGAGGTACTCGTCGGGGTCGACGCCGGTGGGGCTGCGGTCGGCGCGTCCCGGCCGCCGGCTCGGGTCAGCCCCGGCGAGCGGTGATCGTGAAGATCCGCCCGTCGA
>JAAYBP010000087.1 GCA_012730075.1 Acidimicrobiales bacterium
CCTGTTCGTCGCCGCGGTGGCCCTCGTGGTCGTCCTACGCGGCGGGGCGACCGGGGCCCGCCGCCCCCGCTGAGGCGCCCCGCCTACCCCGCGCCGATCACGGCATCAGGCGCTGGATCGACCAGCCGCCGTCGGCGCGGGTGTAGACGAAGCGGTCGTGGAGGCGGTCGGCCCGGCCCTGCCACACCTCGACCTCGTCGGGCACCAGGCGGTAGCCGCCCCAACCGTCGGGCCGCGGCACCGGCCCGGACCCGACCGCGGCCGCGACCTCGTCGCGACGCTGCTCGAGCGCCTCCCGGTCGGCGATCGGCTGGCTCTGCGCCGACGCCGCCGCCGAGACGCGGCTCCCGTGGGGCCGGGCGTCCCAGTAGTCGTCGACCTCATCCGAGGGCAGCGGTTCGACCGGGCCGACCGCGCGCACCTGGCGGCTGACGTCGATCCAGCCGAAGCACAGCGCCCCCCGGGGGTTGTCCGCGAGTTCCCGGCCCTTGCGGCTGGTGGTGTCGGTGAAGAAGCAGAAGCCGTGGTCGACCCGCCGCACCAGCACGAAGCGCACCGACGGGCGACCGTCGGGGGTCGCCGTGGCCAGCGCCACCGCGGCGGGATCGAACGGGCCGGTCGCCGCCCACTCGGCGTACCACCGCCGGAACTGGTCGAGCGGGTCCGGAGCGAGGTCGGCGCGGTGGAGCCCCGCGCTCAGGTACTGCTCGCGGACCGCGGTGAGGTCGAGCGGGGCGTCGTCACCGCCGGCCACGGTCAGGGCTCCAGGACGGTGATGCCGCGGGTGTAGGGCCACAGCACCTCGGGCACCGCGACGGTGCCGTCCTCCCGCCGGTGGGTCTCGACGATGGCCGCCCACACGCGTGGTACGGCGAGCGCCGAGCCGTTGAGCGTGTGCACCAGCTCGGTGCCCTTGCCCTGCTCGGGCCGGTACCGGATGCCCGCCCGGCGGGCCTGGTAGTCGGAGAACCACGACACCGACGACACCTCCAGCCACTGGTCGCAACCGGGCGCGTAGACCTCGACGTCGTAGGAGCGGTGGTGGCTCTGGCCGAGGTCACCGCCGCAGATCTCGATGACCCGGTGGGCGAGCCCGAGGTCGACCATCGCCGACTCGACCCGGCCGGTCATCTCCTCCAGCAGGTCGGGCGCCTGCTCGGGCCGGGCGTAGGCGAGGATCTCGACCTTGTCGAACTCGTGCGTGCGCAGCAGGCCGCGGGTGTCGCGGCCCGCGGATCCGGCCTCTCGCCGGTAGCACGGCGAGTACGCCATGTACCGCAGGGGCAGGTCGGCCTGACGGAACGTCTCGCCCGAGCCGATCGACGTCAGCGGCACCTCGGCGGTGGGGATGCACCAGAGGTCGTCGCGCTCCAGGTGGTAGGCGTCGTCGGCGAACTTCGGCAGCTGACCGGTGTTGGTGAGCGTCTCGGTGGTCACCAGGCTCGGGGGCCGGACCTCCTCGAACGCGTCGGCGTTGCGGTCGAGGGCCCACTGGCACAGCGCCCGCGACATGGTGGCGCCTCCCCGCCGCAGCATCGTGAACATCGATCCCGAGATCTTCACGGCCCGTTCGACGTCGAGGATGCCGAGCGCCTCGCCCGTCTCCCAGTGGGGAACCCGCTGGTGCGGCGCGTACGCGTCGGGGTCGAACCCGTGCACCCGGAGGACCGGGTTGTCACGCTCGTCGACCCCGCTGGGCACGTCGGGGTGCGGCGTGTTCGGGATCCGCAGCAGCAGCGCGCGGAGCTGCTGGGCGAGGTCGTCGGCCTCGGCCGCGAGCCGAGCCTCGCGATCGCCCAGCTCGCGGCTGCGGGCGCGCCGCTCCTCGGCCTCCTCGACCCGGCCGTCCCGATGCATCCGCCCGACCTCGCCGGAGATCTCCTTGATCTCGCGACGGACGCCGTCACGGTCGGCCGCTACCGCCCGCTGGCGTACGTCGATGTCGTGGGCCCGCCGGACCTCGTCGGACGGGACGCCCTTTCGGTCGAGCTCGGCGACGACGGCTTCGAGCTCGTTGCGGATGCGCCGGATGTCGAGCACGCCCGAGACGCTAGACGGCTGCCGGTTCGGACCGGTCCCCGGTTCCCGCGGCCGTCCGTGCCCCCCGCTCCGCGCCTCTATCCTGAGCCGCCGCCCCCCGGTGGTCGGGGACGTCGACGGAGGTTGACGACACGATGTGGAACCTGGCGATCGACTTCGGAACCAGCAACACCACCGGCGCCACGTGGGCCGACGGGGTGGTCGAGGCGGTCGAGGCCGGACAGGACCGGAAGGTCCCCTCCGTGGTCCTGCTGGGCGACGACGGGCGGTGGGTTGTCGGCCGCGAGGCCGACAACCAGTCCGCCGTCGTCCCCGAGCGGGTCGAGCGGGCACCGAAGCGACGGCTCGGCAAGGGCAAGTCGCTGCTGCTCGGCGGGCAGGCGGTGCCGATCACGTCCGCGGTCGCCGCCCTGATGGCACCGCACCGCGACGCGGCGCGGGCCCGGCGCGGCGGCGAGCCGATGCACGTCGTGCTCACCCATCCCGCCCGGTGGGGGCCCGAGCGACTCGACGTCCTGCGGTCCGCGGCCGCCGAGGCCGGCTTCACCCGGGTCGAGCTGCTCCCCGAGCCCGTGGCCGCCGCCCACTACGTCGACGAGCCGATGGAGGTCGGCCGGCACATCGCCGTCTACGACCTCGGAGGCGGCACGTTCGACACGTGCGTCGTCAAGCGGACCGAGACCTCGTACCGGATCGCCGGGCTGCCCGGCGGCAACGAGCGCATCGGCGGCGAGGACTTCGACCACCGGCTGTACACCTACCTGGGCGAGGCGGTGGGCCGGGAGGACCCGGCCGCCTGGGACAACATGCAGCACAGCGACGACCGCTCCTGGCGGCGGGCGGCGACCGACCTGCTCAACCAGGCCCGCGAGGCGAAGGAGCAGCTCTCGCGCAACCCGCGGGCGTCGGTGTACGTCGGAGCGATCGAGCGCGACGTGTCGATCACCCGCGAGGAGTTCGAGGGCCTGATCTCCGACGACATCGACCGCACCGTCGCCGAGATGGTCCGCACGATCGAGAGCACCGGCCTCCGCGACGAGGACATCGACCGCGTGTACCTCGTCGGCGGATCGAGCCGGCTCCCCCTCGTGCAGCAGCGGATGGGCGAGCGCTTCGGCGGCCGCATCAGCACGTGGGACGACCCCAAGGGCGCGGTCGTGCTCGGGGCGGCCCGCTTCTCCGGCACCCTGACCCCCGAACGCTCGTCGCAGACGCCCCCGGTCGCCGCCCCGGGGGGCGCGCCGACCGTCGCGCCCGCGCCCGGCACCTGGACGCCTCCCCCTGCCCCGGGGGCCGGCCCCGTCGTCGGTGCCCCGCCGCCGCGCGCCGGCACCGACGGCGCCCCCACCGCTCCGGTCGCGCCGCCGAGCGCGCCGCCGCCGGTACCTCCGGCGACCCCTGCGACGGTCCCGCCCGCCGCGTCCGCGCCACCCGGAGCGCCGACCTACGGAGCGGCGCCTGGCCACGGCGCTCCGGCCGGTCCCGGTTACGGAGCACCCGGCTACGGCACGCCCGCGTACGGAGCACCCGCCCCGCCGACGCCCGGACCCGTCGGGTACCCCACGGCACCGACGTCGTCGAGCAACAACATCACCTTCGCGTGGATCGGGGCGGCGACGTTCCTGATCTGCTGCCTCCCGGGCCCCGCCGTCGGCGCGTACTTCGCCAACGAGGCCAGGAAGGAGGGCCACCCGCAGGGCCAGACCGCGCTGATCCTGAACATCGTGGCCCTGGCGCTGACGGGCGTGTTCTGGATGCTCTGGTTCCTGTCGGTGCTGGCGACCAGCGGCTCGACCACCAATTGAGTCGCACGACCCTCGACAACTTCGCCGGGTGGGGCTACCACATGGGACGGCCGAGCCGATGGGAACTTCCGGACGGCGACCGTCCTCTCACCCACGACAACCGCGAACGCCGAGGGATCGGCCGAAGGAAGGGAAATCCAATGAGCGACTTCGATGGCAGCGCCGACGCCACCTACGACCTCGACGGTGACGGCGTGGCCGACGCCGCGACCTACGACACCGACGGCGACGGCCTCATCGACGCCGTCGCCTACGACACCGACGGCGACGGCCTGATCGACGTGATCGAGGCCGACACCAACGCCGACGGCATCGTCGACGCCGTGATCGCCGACACCGACTACGACGGCGTGGCCGACACGGTGGTCGCCGACACGAACTACGACGGCGTCGTCGACGCCGAGGTCTACGACACCGACGGCGACGGCCAGCTCGACGCCGCGGTGGTCGACTCGGACTTCGACGGGGTCGCCGACACCGAGGTGTACGACGCCGACGGCGACGGCGCCGCCGACACCGCGTTCGTCGACACCGACGGCGACGGCATCATCGACGCCGAGGTCTACGACACCGACGGCGACGGC
>JAAYBP010000088.1 GCA_012730075.1 Acidimicrobiales bacterium
CACGACATCACGCAGTACACGTCGGCCAGCGTGTTCGCCGAGATCGGCAAGCAGACCGAGATGTTCGTCCGGTTCTCGACCGTGGCCGGCGAGCGCGGCGCCGCCGACGCCGAGCGCGACATCCGCGGCTTCGCCGTCCGCTTCTACACCGACCAGGGCAACTGGGACCTCGTCGGCAACAACACCCCGGTGTTCTTCTTCCGCGACGCCCTGAAGTTCCCGGACCTCAACCACGCGGTCAAGCGCGACCCGAAGACCAACCTGCGCAGCGCCGAGAACAACTGGGACTTCTGGACGAACCTGCCCGAGGCCCTGCACCAGGTGACGATCGTGATGTCGGACCGCGGCCTGCCCGACGGCTACCGCCACATGAACGGGTTCGGCAGCCACACCTACAGCTTCTACAACGACGCCGGCGAGCGGTACTGGGTGAAGTTCCACCACCGCAGCCAGCAGGGGCTGGCGAACCTGACCGACGCGCAGGCGGCGGCGATCGTCGCCGACGACCGCGAGTCGAGCCAGCGCGACCTCTTCGAGGCGATCGAGCGGGGCGACTTCCCGAAGTGGAAGCTGTTCGTGCAGATCATGCCGGAGACCGACGCCGAGAAGGTGCCGTACCACCCCTTCGACCTCACCAAGGTGTGGCCCAAGGCCGACTACCCGCTGATCGAGGTCGGCGAGTGGGAGCTCAACCGCAATCCGGAGAACTACCACTCCGAGGTCGAGCAGGTGGGCTTCACCCCGGCCAACGTCGTGCCCGGCATCGGCTTCTCCCCGGACCGTATGCTCCAGGGCCGACTGTTCTCCTACGGCGACGCGCAGCGCTACCGCCTCGGCATCAACCACCACCAGATCCCGGTCAACCAGGCCAAGGGCTGCCCGGTCGTGAACTCCTACCACCGCGACGGGGCCATGCGGCTCGACTCGGAGCCGACGCCCGGCATCGAGCCGAACTCCTACGGCCGCTGGCAGGAGCAGCCCCAGTTCCGGGAGCCGCCGCTGCGCATCGACCCGCTCGCCGACCGGTTCGACTTCCGCGAGGACGACGACGACTACTTCGGCCAGCCCGGCGACCTGTTCCGCACGTTCACGCCCGCCCAGCGCCAGCGCCTGTTCGAGAACACCGCCCGGGCCATCTCCGGGGCGTCGGCCGAGACGATCCAGCGCCACGTCGACAACTGCACCAAGGCCGACCCGGACTACGGCGCCGGCGTACGCGCCGCCATCGACGCCCTCGCCGCGGGGAAGGCGCCCGAGGCGAACGAGGACGACCTGAGCTCCTCGCCCGAGAGCGACGTCGACCTCCTCTGATGCGCGCCGTCGTCTTCCGCGAGTGGCAGACGTTCCCGACGATCGAGGAGGTCGACCAGCCCGAGCCGCGGGCCGGGGAGGTGCTGCTGAAGGTGGCCGGCGCCGGTGCCTGCCACTCCGACGTGGCGCTCTACCGCGACTTCGCGCCGGACTCGCCGGGCGCGATCGCCCCGCCGTTCGTGCTCGGTCACGAGAACGCCGGCTGGGTCGAGGCGCTGGGTCCCGGTGTCGACGGCATCGAGGTCGGTGATGCCTACCTCGTCTACGGGCCGATCGGGTGCGGCCACTGCCGGATGTGCTCCCGCGGGCAGGACACCTACTGCGAGAACGCGGCGTCGATGCCCTACCTGGGGCTCGGCCTCGGGCGCGACGGCGGCATGGCCGAGTACGTCACCGTGCCCGCCCGGAACCTCGTCGCCCTCGGCGACGCCGATCCGGTCGCCGCCGCACCCCTCGCCGACGCGGGCCTCACGCCGTACCACGCGGTGAAGAACGCGCTGCCGAACCTCGCCGGTGGCGGGCGCTTCGCGCTCGTCATCGGCCTCGGTGGCCTCGGTCAGATCGCGGTGCAGATCCTCACCGCGCTGACCGGGGCGACGGTGATCGCCACCGACATGAAGCCCGAGGCCATGGCGCAGGCCGAGGCCAACGGCGCGATCACCGTCCCCGGGGGCGACGATCAGGTCGAGGCGATCCGCGAGCTGACCGGCGGCCGCGGCGTCGACGCCGCCTTCGACATCGTCGGCGCCGGCCCGACGATCGAGGTGGCGAAGGCGTCGATGGCCCAGGGCGGCCGGCTGACCGTGGTCGGCATCGCCGGCGGCGTCGTCGAGTGGAGCTTCTTCACCACCCCCTACGAGTCCACGATCACCAACACCTACTGGGGCACGATCGAGGACCTCCACGACGTGGCCGCCATGTACCGCGCCGGGCAGATCCGACCGGAGGTCGAGCGCTACGCGATGGACGACGCGCTCGACGCCTACCGGCGGATGGAGGCCGGCGAGCTGTCGGGTCGGGCGGTGGTCACCCCCCACGGCTGAACCCGGACGGTCGCCGTCGCCCTACGGTGGCGGCTCCGGTCGGTAGGTCGAGGGAGAGGTCTGCGCAGTGGCGAACGAGACGAGCGTCGCGCTGGTGACGGGTGGCGCGGGGAGCATCGGGGCGGCGATCTGCCGCCGGCTGGCCGAGGACGGCCGGACGGTGGCGGTCGTCGACCTCGAAGCGTCAGCCGCCGAAGCGGTGGCCGCGGGCCTCCCCGGCGACGGGCACGTCGGACTCGGCGTCGACGTGACGAGCACCGACGCGGTGCGCGACGCGTGCGCCCGGATCGAGCGGGAGGTGGGCCCGATCGACTCCCTCGCGAACGTCGCCGGGTGGGACCGCTTCGTCCCCTTCGTCGAGACCACGCCCGACTTCTGGGACCGGGTCATCGACGTGAACTACCGCGGCGCGCTCAACGCGGTGCACGCCGTCCTGCCGGCGATGATCGAGCGCGAGCGGGGGAGCGTGGTGTCGGTCGCGTCCGACGCGGCGCGCGTCGGCTCCTCGATGGAGGCGGTGTACGCCGGGGCCAAGGGGGCGGTCGTCGCCTTCTCGAAGAGCGTCGCCCGCGAGGTCGCCCGCCATGGCGTCACCGTCAACGTCGTCTGCCCCGGACCCACGGACACGCCGATGATCCGGGGGATGGCCGACGAGCTGGGGAGCGGCGATCGCTTCATCGAGGCCCTGACCCGCGCCGTCCCCATGCGGCGCCTGGCGACCCCCGAGGACATCGCCCCGGCGGTCGCCTTCCTGCTCTCCGACGGCGCCGCCTTCATCACCGGCCAGACGCTCTCGGTCAGCGGCGGCCTCACGATGGCCTGACCGGCCTCGCCGCGAGGGCGATCAGGTGGGGCCGGGATTGGTGGCGTTGTGGTTCTGCGCGTTGTGGGGGACGTGGGTGTCCCGGTGGGCGCGTAGAAGCGGTGCGGCCGGTCTCGTCGAGGAGGTTTCGAAGATTCTTGGGGTTTGGGGTTTCCGTCTCAGGGTGGGAGGGGTACACATGTTCGTATGACGGTGACGGACCCGGCGGACGGCGTGCACGAGCGGCCCGCG
>JAAYBP010000501.1 GCA_012730075.1 Acidimicrobiales bacterium
CCCTCAGCGCGCAGAATCGCTCCGGCCCGCCCGCGCCACACCCGGCCGGAGCGGTCAGACCTCGAGCATGAGGGTGGTCGGGCCGTCGTTGACCAGCTCGACCTCCATGTCGGTGCGGAACCGGCCGGTGGCCACCTCGGCGCCGAGGGACCGGAGGGCGGCGACGAACGCATCGACGAGGGGCTCGGCCTGCTCCGGACGGGCAGCCGAGATCCACGACGGGCGCCGGCCGCGGCTGGTGTCCCCGTACAACGTGAACTGGCTGACCGCGAGGATGGCTCCGCCGACGTCCGCGACCGAGAGGTTCATCGCCCCCGCGTCGTCGTTGAAGATCCGCAGGTTCCACACCTTGGCCGCCAGCTTCTCGGCGTGGGCGGGGGTGTCGTCGTGGGTCACGCCGACGAACACGCAGAGGCCCGGCCCGATCGCGCCGACCTCCTCGCCGTCGACGGCCACCCGGGCCCGGGTCACCTGCTGCACCAGCGCTCGCATCGCCGCAGCGTGCCACGCATCCCGCCGGGTGGGTGCGACCGGCTCCCGACCCGCGACGATGGCGGTATGTCCGGCCAGACCAACGTCCTCGGCGGCGAGCTCGAACCCTGCTCGGTCGATCCGCTCACCGGCTACTACCGCACCGGGTGCTGCGAGCAGCGCGGCGACGACGCCGGGTTCCACGTCGTGTGCTGCCGGGTCACCGAGGAGTTCCTGGAGTTCTCCCGCGCCTCGGGCAACGACCTGTCGACCCCGATGCCCCAGTACGGATTCGCCGGGCTCCGCCCCGGTGACCGGTGGTGCGTGTGCGCGCCCCGCTGGGCCGAGGCGCTGGAGGCGGGCGCCGCCTGCCCGGTCGTCCTCGAGGCCACCCACGTCTCGGCGCTGGAGTTCGTGTCGCTCGACGACCTCCGCCGCCACCAGTGGCGCGACCCCGCCTGAACCAGCCGGACGGCGCTCCCGCAGCCTGACCCGCGCCAACCCGGGGCCCCGTTCTACGCGCCCCCGGGACGCCCACGTCCCGCCCAGCGCGCAGAACCGCCCCCACCGACCCGCGTCCCCGATCTACGCGCCCGGCGGGACACCGGCGTCCCCCTCAGCGCGCAGAAACCGCGGGCTCCCCTTCTACGCGCCCACCGGGACACCCGGGTCCCCCACAGCGCGTAGAACCGGTCCCCGCCGTCGCCCGCCCGCGTCTGGAGGACGCCGCGGAAGCGGGGGGTACCCGGGGGTGCTGGTGGCGCCGGCCCCGATCGCTGCCATGCTTCGGACCATGAAGAGCGGCGGCGCGGCCGATCCGACGACGGTCGGCGATGGCGCATCGGGCCCGACGACGGACCCGGCGGAGATGACGCGCCCGACCGCGGCGGCCTCGGCCACGGACCCGACCGCGGACCCGACGGGCGCGACGACAGCCCCCAACGACCGGGCGGCGGCGGCGCCATCCCCCTCGGCCCCGGGCGCGGCCGCGGACGCCGAACGGCGGCGGGCCGACCTGCGCCGGATGAAGGCGATCGCGCTCGGGCTGCTCGTCGGGGCGGCGGCCGTGTTCGTCGTCACCCGGTCGCTGGAGTCGCGTCACCCGTGGCTCGGGTTCGTCCGGGCCACCGCCGAGGCGGCCATGGTCGGGGCGATCGCCGACTGGTTCGCCGTCACCGCCCTGTTCCGCCACCCGCTCCGCATCCCGATCCCCCACACGGCGATCATCCCGAACCGCAAGGACGACATCGGCCGCGGCCTCGGCACGTTCGTCCAGCAGAACTTCCTGACCCGGGCCGTCATCGAGGAACGCCTCGCCGGGGTGTCGCTGTCGGCCCGCCTCGGTGCCTGGCTGGCCGAGCCGGACAACGCCGATCGGGTCGGCGACCAGGCCCGCGGCGTGCTCCGGGCCACGCTCGAATCGCTGCGCGACGAGGACGTCCAGACCACGCTCGAGGCCGCCGTCGCCCAGCGGGTGCGGGCGATCGAGGCCGGACCGCTGCTCGCCCGGGGCATCGACCTCGCCGTCGCCGACGGCCGCCACCAGGAGCTGCTGTCGGTGCTGCTGCGGAAGGTCGCCGACGCCGTCGTCGAGAACGAGGGGGTGCTGCGGGCGCGGATGGCCCAGGAGACTCCGTGGTGGGTGCCCGAGCCGGTCGACGATCGGGTGTTCACCCGGGTCCACACCGGCCTCCAGCGGTTCCTGCACGAGGTCGCCGACGACCCCGACCACGAGATCCGGGCCACCCTCGACGCCAAGGTGCGCACCCTGGCCGACTCCCTCGCCCGCTCGCCCCAGATGCGGGCCCGCGCCGACCAGCTCAAGGACGAGCTGATCGACCACCCCGCCCTCCGCACCTGGTCGGCAACGGTCTGGGGGGACGTGAAGGCGACGCTCCTCGCCCACGCCGACGACCCCGACTCCGAGCTGCGGGTGCGGCTGGTCGAGGCGGTGCGGTCCTTCGGGGAGCGGCTGCGTGACGACGCGACCCTGCAGGAGCGGGTCGACCGGTGGATCGCGTCGACCGCCGTCGAGCTGGTCGAACGGTCCCGCGGCGAGGTCGGCGAGGTGATCGCCTCCACCGTCGCCCGCTGGGACGCGTCGGAGGCCACCGAGCGCATCGAGCTCCAGGTCGGCCGCGACCTCCAGTTCATCCGCATCAACGGCACCGTGGTCGGAGGCCTGGCCGGCCTCGTCATCTACTCGGTCGGTCGCCTCCTCGGCTGACTGCCCCCCGAAGCGGCGCGCGTTTCCTGCCCTCCGGGGCGGAAATCGCGCGCCAGTTCGGGAGGGGTGGGGTGGGGGGCGGGCGCGTCGGGCCTGGTCAGGAGGTCGGGAGCGGGTTTGAGCGTTCCTTGAGCGTCCGGGCGGACGATGCATCCGTGCCCGAGGACCACGACCACAAGGAGAATCCGATGAGCACCCCCGCGACCACCACCCACCCCGCGACCGCCGCCGACGACAACGACGTCGTCACCAGCCCCGCCCCGACCCACCGCCGTTCCCGCCGGCTGCGCTTCCGGCTCGCCGCCCTCGCCGTCGCCCTGATCGCCGGCCTCGGTGTTCTCGCCGGTCCGACCAGCGACCCCGAGCCCGCCGGTGCCGCCCTCGTCGGGCCCGACGCCCCGGTCAACTTCGCCGCCTTCGCCAGCGGCACGCTCGTCTGCCACTCCGGCCGGGTGTTCATCAACCCGTACACCAGCGTGAGCACCCACTACGACCGGACCTACCAGGGCCAGTACGTGCAGTGGCGGTACTTCGTGGCCAGCGGTAGCGGCCATTCGATCGTGAGCAACTGGTCCGGCAACCACTGGCTCCGGCAGCTGAACTACGGCTCGCAGCAGATCGGCAACGCGGCCAGCTTCTACGCTCCGCTCAACACGGTCTGGGCCGGCTACATCCAGGTCCGTTACTGGGACCCGTACCAGCGCATCTGGCGGGAGGGCAACTGGACCAAGCTCGGCGTCAAGCAGCAGGGCTACTCCGACTGGCTCCAGTACTGCTGGACCTGACCCGACCGAGTTGCCGGCGCCTCCGCCGCTCCGCCCTCCGGGTGGGGCGGCGGTGGCGCGTTCGGGGCGCCGACCGCGTCCGACGCGGGGCGCCTCGACACCGGGTCGCGTCCGACGCCACGCAACGCGGACCGCCGCGGACGCGGGCGGGGCCGGCACCGGGGTTTCCCCCGGGGCCGGCCCCGTCGTCGCGCTCGGATCACCCGGCGGAACCGGGCGGCCGGTCAGATGTTGCCGCTGAGGGCGGCCAGGTGCATGTAGCCGTCGCGCCCGGTGGACGGGTTGGTGTGGACGTGCTTGGCCTGGCGGTAGATGTCGAAGCCGGCGGTGCCGAGCTCGCGCCCGATGCCGGACTGCTTGTAGCCGCCGAAGGGCCGCTCCGGGCTGATCATGTGGTAGTCGTTGATCCACACGGTGCCGGTCTGGAGGCGGTCGGCGATGGCCTGCGCCCGCTCGACGTTGCCGGACTGCACGCCGCCGCCGAGGCCGTAGATCGAGGCGTTGGCGATGGCGACGGCCTCGTCGTCGGTCTCGAAGGGGATGACGCACAGCACCGGGCCGAAGATCTCCTCCTGGGCGATCCGTGCCTCGTTGCTGACGCCGGCGAAGATCGTCGGCCGGTAGAAGTTCTCGGTGACGAGGCCGTCGGCGAGGCCCTCGGGCTCGCTGCCGCCGCACACCGGCTCGCCGACCTCTTCGCGCCCGAGGGCGACGTAGCGGCGGACGGTGTCGGCCTGCGACCGGGCCACGAGCGGGCCGAGGTCGGAGTTGAAGTCCAGCTGGCTGCCGATGACGATCTTCCCGGCCCGGTCGACCAGCAGCGACAGGAACTCGTCGTAGATCGACTTGTGCACGAGGGCCCGGGTGCCGGACTCGCACACCTGGCCGTTGTGGAAGAACGTGCCGAACAGCACCGCCGCGGCGGCGATGTCGAGGTCGGCGTCGTCGAGGACGATGTTCGCCGACTTGCCGCCCAACTCGAGCGTCACCGGCTTCACCGTGCCCGAGGCGAGCTGCATGATGCGGCGGCCGACCTCGGTCGACCCGGTGAAGGCCACCTTGTCGACCGACTCGTTGGCGGCCAGCTCCTCGCCCGCGGTGCCGCCGGGGCCGGCGATCACGTTGAGGACGCCGGGCGGGAGGTCGGCCTCCTGGGCCAGCTCGCCCAGCATCAGGGCGGTGATCGACGTGTACGACGCGGGCTTGATCACCGACGTGTTGCCGGCGGCCAACGCGGGCCCGAGCTTCCAGCACGCCATCAGCAGCGGGAAGTTGAACGGCACGATGCCGGTGCACACGCCGTAGGGCTCGTAGCGGACGTAGTTCTCCGACGGCGGGAACGGCGAGCCCTCGAGCTGCTCGACCTGCGGACGCTCGCGGGCCATGCGGGCGAACCAACGGAGGGCGCCGGCGCCACCGGGCACGTCGGCGAAGGTCGCCTTCTTGATCGTGCCGCCCGAGTCGCGGGCCTCGGCCTCGGCGAAGCGCTCGGCGTTGGCCTCGAGCAGGTCGGCGAGCTTGTCGAGGTAGCCGGCGCGCTCCTCGCCCGACATGTTCGGCCAGGGGCCCTCGTCGAACGCGGTGCGGGCGGCGGCGATCGCCTTCTGGGCGTCGACCCGGTCGGCCTTGGCGACCTCGCCGATCGGCTGCTCGGTGGCCGGATCGGTGGTAGTGAAGGTCTCACCCGATTCGGCGTCGACGTACTCGCCGCCGATGAAGAGCTGGTAGTCGGCCATCGCTGGTCCCCTTGTCTGGTTCTTGACCGGTCGGTCAGGACGCTACCCCAGCCCCCGCCGTTCCGACAGAGCGGACCCGGTCGCTTCTGCGCGCCCAGCGGGACGTGGGTGTCCCCCTCAGCGCGTAGAACCGACGGGGGTCAGGCCGGGGTCCAGGTGGTGTCGGGGTCGTCGGGGTCGATACCGCGGGCGCGACCCTCGTCGGCGAGCTTGCGGAGGTGGGCCCACACGCTGAAGCGGGCGACGGGATGCAGCATCGGGTGGACGTCGACGTAGACCGCCTCGACGATCGCCTCGGTGTCGGCGCCCGCCGGTCCGACCTCGGCGAGGGCGGCGGCCACCGCGGCCTCCCGGGCGAGGCGGTGGTCGATGTAGTGGCCGACGTAGGCGTCGGGGTCGGTGATCAGCGGCCCGTGGGCGGGGGCGAGGGCCTCGGCACCGAGGGCCCGGACCCGGGCGAGGGAGTCGAGGTAGGCGGCCATGTCGCCGTCCGGCGGGGCGATGACGACCGTCGAACCGGACATCACGTGGTCGCCGGTGAAGAGCAGGCCCCGCCCGGCGTCCCAGAAGCACAGGTGGTTGGAGGCGTGCCCGGGCGTCGGGACGACGGCGACCGCGGCGTCACCCTCCCCTACCACGTCACCGGCACCGACGGTGCGGTCGACCTCAAGCCCGTCGCGGGAGTCGAAGGCCACCACCTCGGCGCCGGTCGCGGCGGCCAGGGCCGGCGTCGCCGGCCAGTGGTCGACGTGGGTGTGGGTGAGGGCGATCCAGCGGATCCGGCCCGCGCCGGCCTCGACGATGGCGTCGACGTGCTCCGGAACGTCGGGCCCCGGGTCGACGACGGTGACCGCCTCGGTGCCGATCAGGTAGCAGTTGGTGCCCGGCCCGGTCATCATCCCCGGGTTGGGGGCGGTGAGGCGGCGCACGCCGGGCCTGACCTCGACCAGGTCACCGGCCACCACGTCGCCGACCATCGCCGCCGGCATGGCGGGCGCGGCCGCGGCGCCGCCGGGACCGGCCGCGCCGGGATCCGGGTCGGTGCCGTTCGCACCGGGGTCCCGGTCGCGGCCGTCGGCGCTCACGCCCGGCGGCTCCGGTCCGAGACCGACGGCCACGTGCCGATCGAGCCGTCGCCCTGGTAGCCGACCTCGTACTCGGCGTCGCCGGGCATGACGATCCGCACCCCGCCGTCGTCGTGGATGACGCGGGGCTGCACCGTGGGCACGTCGACCACCTCGGCCGCGGCGGCGAGAGCGGCCTCGGCCGAGTCGCTCGGGGCGAGAGCGCGCAGCGAGGCGATCGTCGGCGGCAGCATCGCCAGGTCCCCCGAGGCGTGGCGGTCGAGCGCCTCGTCGGGCCGGATCCAGATCGAGCCGATCACCTCCCTGTCGTCGGGCACCGGCGTCTGCTCGGGGGGCGCGGCGGCGAGGAAGAAGCGGGTGTCGTAGCGCCGGGGCGCGCCCTCAGGGGTGATCCAGTGACCGAAGTACCACATGGAGTCGACCGCGAGGCTCAGGCCCTCGTCGGCGCAGACCGACAGCAGCGAGCGCTCCCCCTGATCGACGGCACGGCGGTGGCCGACGAACCGCTCGGCGACGGTGGGGTCGTGGAGCCGCACGAGGTCGCCGTCGTCGCCGTAGGCGAGCAGGTAGCCCGACTCCTCGAAGCTCTCCCGGATGGCCGCCACCCAGAACGCCAGGCCACCCCGATCGACGCCGAGACGGGTCGACGCCTCGTCGTCGGTGCGACCCCGGCAGTGGAGTCCGACCCCGCCCTCCCGGTCGCCGGGGTCGACCGCCCCGCCGGGGAACACGTAGGCACCGCCGACGAAGTCCGACCGGAGGTTCCGGCGGAGCATGAACACCTCGAGGCCCGCGTCGCCGTCACGGACGAGGAGGACGGTGGCCGCGTCGCGCAGCGGCACGGCCTCGTCGGCGGCGGTCACGAGCCGGCCCGCTCGCCGAGCCGCGGCCGCTCGCGCGGCTCGCCCGGCCGCTCGCTGGCGGTGGTGTCGTACACCGCGCCGCCCCGGCGGACGCGGGTGGCGCCCCCGCCGAGATCGGTGATCGTCAGCCACGACAGGCCACTGCCCATCCGCGCCGAGAAGCGCTTCAGCAACGCGGCGCGGGCGACCGCCCGGGTCGGGGGCAGGACCAGCAGCAGGCCGATCACGTCACCGACGAAGCCGGGCGTGAGCATCAGCATCCCGGCGACGAGGAGCAGGAAGCCGTCGGCGAGCTCCCTGGTCGGGAGCTGGTTGGCCTTGAGCCGCTCGTCGATGCGGCGCAGCACCGAGCGGCCCTCCCGCTTCATCAGCCAGCCGCCGACGACGCCCATCACGATGACGAGGGCGAGGGTCGGCCAGCCGCCGATCACCTGGGCGGTCTGGATGATCACCCACAGCTCGACGATCGGAGCGACCACGAGCAGCAGGACGATCCACAACATGCCCGCAGGGTACCGGGACCCCCGCCCGGGCGGCGGTCGTCCCGACACCCGGAACCCGGTGCCGGTCGTCCGACACCCGGAACCCGGTACCGGGTGTCGTCCGACGACGGATGGAACCCGGTACCGGTCGTCGCCGTAGCGTCCGGGGGCATGGCGACGTCCGAGCGGTCCGAGGCCCTGTTCACCGTGCTCGACGACGGGCGGCTGCGCGCCAACGACCTGGCCCGCGGGCCGTGGGACCCCGACGCGCTGCACGGTGGCCCCGTCGCCGCCCTGGCCGCCCGCGCCCTCGAGCAGGCGCTGGCCGATCCGGGGTTCACCGGCCGCCCGGCCCGGTTCGTGCTCGAACTGGAGCGACCGTTCGGGTTCGACCCGGTGACGGTGACGGCGGAGGTGACCCGGCCGGGCCGGTCGGTGCGCAGCGCGGCGGCCGAGGTGCACGACGACCGGGGCCGCCGCCTCGCCCGGGCGACGCTGCTGTCGATCCGCACCACCGACCTCGACGTCACCGGCGCCGTGCGACCGGACGACGAGCCGCCGCCGCCCCGACCCGCTCACGCCGATCCTCCTTCACCTTGGGCGGCCGGCGGCGGGCGGGCGTTCCACCGCGACGCGGTGGAGCACGCCTTCGTCGAGGGCGGGTTCGAGGCGCTGGGCCCGGCGGTCGACTGGATCCGCCTGGTCGTGCCGGTCGTCGTGGGCGAGGATCCGAGCCCGCTCCAGCGGGTGGTCGCGGCCGCCGACTTCGGCAACGGGATCTCCGCGGCGGTCACCCACGCCGAGCACCTGTTCATCAACCCCGACCTGGTCGTGTCCCTCGAACGGCTGCCGG
>JAAYBP010000089.1 GCA_012730075.1 Acidimicrobiales bacterium
AGCTCGAACACGTCCACGGCCCCCAGCACCTCGTCGAGGATGGAGGCCATGCCGTCGCTGGGGTGGAGGTTGGCCGAGACGACCTGCAGCAGCGTGGTCTTGCCGGCGCCGTTCGGCCCGATGACCACCCAGCGGTCGGCCTCGTCGATGACCCAGTTGATGCGGTCGAGCAGCGTCGACCCGTTGCGGACGATCGAGACGTCGGCGAGCTCAACGACAGGTGCCATGCCTCCAACCTACCGGCCGGACGCCGCGGGCGTGGCCTCCCCGGCCCGTGTCACGCGCCGGTGGAGTGGAGCCCGCCGTCGACGTGGATCATCTCGCCGGTGGTCGCCGGGAACCAGTCCGACAGCAGGGCCACGACGGCCTTGGCGGTCGGCGTGGCGTCGTGGTCGTCCCAGCCGAGGGGGGCGCGGTCACCCCAGATGTCGTTGAAGGTGTTGGCGCCCGGGATGGCCTTCTTCGCGATGGTGTCCAGGGGGCCGGCGGCGACGATGTTGGAGCGGATGCCGTCCGCGCCGACGTAGCGGGCGAGGTAGCGCGAGGTCGACTCCAGGGCGGCCTTGGCGACACCCATCCAGTCGTAGGTCGGCCACGACACGCGCGCGTCGAAGGTGAGGCCGACGACGCTGGCGGGGTTGTTCAGGATCGGCTTGCACGCCATCGTGAGGCTGACCAGCGAGTACGCCGAGACGTGGATCGCCTGGGCGACGTCCTCGGGCGGGGTGGTGAGGAACTTGCCGCCGAGCGCGGTCTCGGGGTTGGCGTACGCCACCGAGTGCACGACGCCGTCGAGCCGCTCGACGCCGACCGCGCGGAGGGCGTCCGGGAGGCCGGCCAGGTGCTCGGCGTTCGTCACGTCCAGCTCGAGCACCGCCGGGGCGGGGTCGAGGCGCTTGACGATGCGGTTGGTCAGGCTCATCGCGCGGCCGAAGTTGGACACCACGACGGTGGCGCCCTCGGCCTGGGCGATCTCGGCGACCTTGTACGCGATGGAGGTGTTCATCGTCACGCCGGTGACGAGGATGGTCTTGCCCTCGAGGATTCCCATGGCTGTTCCTTCGGTGTGGGGAGCGGGTGTCAGTGGCCCATGCCCAGGCCGCCGTCGACCGGGAGCACGGCCCCGGAGACGTAGCCCGCGGCGTCGGAGGCCAGGTAGGCGACGGCGGCCGCGACCTCGGCGGGACCGCCGAGCCGGCCGGCGGGGATGGCGGCCTTGTAGCCGGCGACCGTCTCCTCGGGCAGGACGGCGGTCATCTCGGTCTCGATGAAGCCGGGCGCGACCACGTTGGCGGTGATGTTGCGGCCGCCCAGCTCGCGGGTCAGCGAGCGGGCGATGCCGACGAGGCCCGACTTGGTGGCGGCGTAGTTGACCTGGCCGGGCGAGCCGTAGAGGCCGACGACCGAGCCGATGAGGATGATGCGGCCCCACTTGGCGCGCAGCATCGACCTCGCACCGCGCTTGGCGACGTTGAACGCGCCCTTGAGGTTGACGTCGACGACGGCGTCGAAGTCGGCCTCGCTCATGCGCAGGATGAGCGTGTCCTTGGTGATGCCGGCGTTGGCGACCACGACCTCGACCGGGCCGTGCACCTCCTCGGCGGCCTTGAAGGCGGCGTCGACGGACGCGGCGTCGGCCACGTCGCAGGCGATGCCGAGGGCGCCCTCGGGCGCGCGACCGGAGGTGCTGGCGGCGGCGACCTTGTGGCCCTGGGCGAGGAACTCCTCCACGATGGCGCGGCCGATGCCCCGGGCGCCGCCGGTCACGAGGATGCTGCGAGGTGTCTGCGTCACGGCGACAACCGTAGCGTGAGACCGCCCCGGCGCAGGCGTAGGCTTGCAGCATGGCCGGACGCGCTGTGCACGCCCAACCGGCGCTCATCACGAGCGCGCGGTTCGGCACCAGCCTGTCCACCGACCAGCGCGCCAAGCGCTACATCATCACGATGACCTTCCGGGTGGTGTGCTTCATCGCCGCCGTGTTCGTCCCCCTGCCGTGGAACGTCGTGCTGTTCGTCACCGCGGCCCTGCTCCCGGGCATCGCCGTGCTGCTGGGCAACGCGCGCGACAACAGGCCCGAGCCCACGGCGTCCCCCGACGAGGACGTGCCGCAGCGCCTGGAGCTCACCGCCGGCGAGGTCGTCAAGGGCGAGGTACAGGAGGACGATCGGTGAAGCGCACGTGGCTGCGATGGGGGCTGATGACGCTCTTCGTCGTGGCGTTGGGGTTCACGTTCGTCCAACTGGGGCAGTGGCAGCTCGACCGGCTCGACCAGCGCCGCGACCGCAACGCGACCACCGCCGAGCACGAGAAGGCCCCGGTCCGGCCGTTCGAGGAGGTCTTCACCGGCACGATCACCGACGCCGACCAGTGGCAGCGGGTCTCGGTGTCGGGCACCTTCCTGGCCGACAAGCAGCTCCAGGCCCGCTACCGCAGCTTCGACGGCAAGACCGGGTGGGAGCTGATCACCCCGCTGCGGACGACCTCGGGTCAGGTCGTCCTCGTCGATCGCGGCTTCGTCGAGCGCCCGGCAGGGCAGGACTTCCCCAAGGTCTTCCCCGACCCGCCCGCCGGCGAGGTGCAGCTGACCGGCTACGTGCGGCGCAACGAACAGGGCAACACCAACCAGATGACCCCCACCGAGAACACGGTGCGGCTGGTCAACTCCGACACCCTGTCCGGCGCCCTGGGCCTCGACCTGGTCAACGGCTTCATCGCGCTGATCGACGTCACCCCGGCCCAGTCGGCCGAGCTGGTCCCGGTCACCCCGCCGCCCCCGACGGAGGGCCCGCACCAGAGCTACGCCCTGCAGTGGTTCGCCTTCGCGGCGATCGCCGTGGTGGGGCTGTTCATCCTGATCCGCAACGACCTGCGCGACCGCAAGCGCGCCAAGGAGCGCGCCGCCCGGCCGGCCCCGGTCGAGCCGGCGGTCGAGCGCACGGAGGAGGCGAGCCATGGACCTCGGGCTGACTGACAGGGTCTTTGTCGTCACGGCCGCCTCGGGCGGCCTCGGCCGCGCGACCGCCGACCAGCTCGTCGCCGAGGGCGCGCGCGTGGTGCTCGTCGCCCGCCGCGAGCAGCCGTTGGCGGACGCCGTGGCGGCCCTGGGCGCCGACCGTGCGGTCGCGCTCGCCGCCGACCTCGCCGAGCCCGACGCCGCCGCCCGCGCCGCGGCGCTCGCCCTCGAGACGTGGGGACGCCTCGACGGCGCCCTCGTCAGCGTCGGCGGGCCGCCCAAGGGCTCGGTGCTCGGCACGACCGACGACACCTACCGCGCGGCGTTCGACTCCGTCGTGGTGGGCGCCCTGCGCGCCGCCCGCGCCGTCGTGGACGCCGCCCCAGGCCCCGTGGCGCTGGCCTTCGTGCTCTCCACCTCGGTCAAGGAACCCCTGGCCGACATGGCCCTGTCGAACGTCACCCGCCCGGGCCTGGCCGTGCTCATCCGGCAGCTGGCCGACGAGTTCGCCGACTCCGGGTCGCGCGCGGTCGGCCTCATGCCCGGCACGATCCAGACCGACCGGATCAACTGGCTCGCCGGCCAGTCCCCCGACCCCGACGCCGCGCTCGCCGCGCTGGGCTCGGCCTCCCCCATGAACCGCGTCGGCCAGCCGGTCGAGTTCGGCCGGGTCGCCGCCTTCCTTCTGTCGGACGCCGCCTCCTTCGTCACCGGCTGCGTCGTCCCGGTCGACGGCGGCCGCCTGCGCGGGGTCTGATGGGTCTGGACGCCGCCCGCGGCCTGCTCGCCTGCCCGGTCTGCGCCGAGGGCCTGGACCTCGGGCCGGCCGCAGCCACCTGCCGGCAGGGGCACTCCTTCGACGTCGCCCGCCAGGGACACCTCAACCTGCTGGGCGCGGCCCAGCCCGCCAACGCCGACACCGCCGCGATGGTCGAGGCCCGGTCGCGGGTGCTGGACTCGGGGGCCTTCGACGCCGTCGACGCCGCCCTCGCCCGGCGCGCCACCGGGGCCCGCACGATCCTGGACGTGGGCGGCGGGACCGGCCACCACCTGGCCCGGCTGCTCGACGCGCTGCCCGCGGCCCGGGGCGTCTCGCTCGACGTCTCGGTGCCCGCCGCCCGCCGAGCCGCCCGCGCCC
>JAAYBP010000090.1 GCA_012730075.1 Acidimicrobiales bacterium
GCGCGGGCACCGTCGCCAGCAGGTTGTCGATGACGCGGTCGGCGGTCAGTCCCTCGAGGGCGGCCTCCGCCCGGATCTGCAACCGGTGGCGGAGGGCGGGCTTGGCGACCGCCTTCACGTCGTCGGGCGTGGCGAAGTCGCGTCCCGACAGCCACGCCCAGGCCTTGGTGGCATGCAGCATGGCGGCGGCCCCGCGTGGCGACACACCGAGCGACACCGACGGCGTCTCCCGGGTCGCGCGCGCCAGGGCGACGAGGTAGCGGATGATCGTGTCGTCGACCCGGACCCGACCGACGGCCAGGCGACCCCGCTCGATGTCGGCGATGCCCGCGACCTGCCGGACGCCGGCCGATGCGGGGTCGTGCACGTCCATGCCGTGGTGGTGCCGGCCGAGGATCGTGACCTCGGCGTCGGCCGACGGGTACGGCACGACGACCTTGAACAGGAAGCGGTCGAGCTGGGCCTCGGGCAGGGGGTAGGTGCCCTCGTACTCCACGGGGTTCTGGGTGGCGACCACGACGAACGGCTCCGGTAGCGGGCGGGTCTCGCCGCCGACCGACACCTGGCGCTCCTCCATCGCCTCGAGCAGGGCGGCCTGGGTCTTGGGCGGGGTGCGGTTGATCTCGTCGGCGAGGCACAGGTTGGTGAACACCGGGCCGGGCCGGAAGCGGAACTCGGTGCCGCCCTGGAGCACGAGCTGGCCGGTGACGTCGGACGGGAGGAGGTCCGGCGTGAACTGGACCCGCTTGACGTCGAGGTCGAGGGTGGCGGCGAGCGTCTTGACCAGGAGCGTCTTGGCGACGCCGGGGACGCCCTCGAGCAGGACGTGGCCCCGCACCAGCAGCGCGCCGAGCAGGCAGGCGAGCACCGGGTCCTGGCCGACGACGACCTTGGCGACCTCGTCGCGCACGGCGCGGACCATCGCCCGCTCGTCGCCGGCCGGTCCGGGCGTCGCCGTCGTGGGAGCGCCCGGCGTGGTGGGTGCGACGGGCGGCGGTGCCGGGATCGGCGGACCTCCAGCGGGGCCGGGGGCTCCGGGGGGTGGGGGGACGGCGGGGGTCGCCGGGTCGCCGGGAGGGGTGGGGTGGTGGTCGCTCACCGGAACAGCTCCGTTCGTAGGCGGTCGAGGTCGGCGGACACGGCGACGAGATCGCCACGGTCGCGGACGGGGTGGACGAGGGCCCGCTCGATCAGGTCGCGGTCGAGGCCGGCCCGGTCGCGCAGCAGCGTCAACAGCTCGCCGGGGTGCGGGTCGGCGCCGAGGCCGGTCGCGACCCCGAGGTCGCGCCGGGCCCGGCGACGCAGGCGTTCGGCGGCGTCGGTGGCGTCGTCGTTGCGGTCGAGGAGGTGGCCCGACGCGAGCACCAGGTCGGCGGCGGGGAGGGGCACCGGCAGATCCTCGTCGACCGGTCTCCCGAGCCGTCGGCCGCGTATGAGGGCGACCGCCAGGAAGGCGATCACCGCCTGGGTGACCGCCTGCGAGCCGCGGAGCGGGAGGGCGCCGAGCACCGTGCCGTCGCCGACCTCGTCGTCGGACACGTACCGGTTGGGGTCGAGCACGCGGATCCGCACGCCCCGGTTGGGGACGAGCAGGACGGTGGCCAGCACCGCGTTGTCGGCCCGGCCGAGCACCTCGTTGGTGAACGTGACCGACGACGAGAGGGCGACCACGAGCCCGGCGCCCGCCCGCGTCACGGTCAGTCCCGCGCCGTCGACCGAGGTGAAGCACTCCGACGAGTTCGGCGCGGGGGTGAGGGAGGTGGGGAGGCCGGGGTCGAGCCGGACGTCGTCGCGGATCGCGGTGAGCTCGCATGCGCCCGGTTCGAGCGCGGTCCGCTGGGTGGGCATGGTCGAATCGATGTATCCGCCGTAGGGATCGGCGGTGACGAGCGTCCCGCCGGTGCGCAACCACCGTCTCAGGCCGTCGGCCGCTTCGCCGCTGAACGTGTCGCGCAGTTGGAGCACGACGTCGTCGCGCTCGTCGGGGGTGCCACCGATGCGCACCTGGGCGCCCTCGGCCCTCAGGAGCTCGACCAGCGCGGCCACCCCACCGGGGCCGGTTCCACGCGGGTCGAGCGGCGGGCGGTCGTAGCGGTTCTCCTCGGGGTTCGACAGCACGAGGATCATGGCCAGCACCGCCACCGCGGCGACGGCGGCGACCACGGTGCGGCGGCGGCTCACCGGACCCCCGGGGGGACGTCGCGGCCGGACCCGTCGGATCCGAGGGACCCGTCGGACCGGCCGGCCCCGTCCGCGCCGTCAGAGGTCTCCACGGCCGCTCCACGCCGCCGGGGCGCGACATCGAGGACCGTGGCGGCGAGCTCGCGGGCGCGCTCCGACTCGGCGGGACCGGCGTGGCCTCGACCGAACCACACCAACTCGAACAGGGAGGCCAGGGCGTCGAACGGCCCGGTGAGGCCCGGGGCCCGCTCGGCGACGTCGGCCCGCAGCTCGCCGGCGGTGCGCCCCGGCGTGTCGCCGACGAGGTCGCGTCGGGCCAGGGTGGTGGTGAGCGCCCGGAACCGGGCCCGTACCGCGCCCCGGTGGTCGCCGTCGCGCTCGCACCGGTCGGCCTCCTCGCCCCATTCGGTGGGGGAGCGCAGCGGGGTCACCTCGACCTCGGCGTCGTCGGCCTCGGGGGCGCGCCGCCGGAGCCGGGACCCTCTGAGCACCAGCACCAGGGCCGTCACCGCGATCGCCCCCACGACCCCGAGCACCGTGTAGGAGAAGCCCCGGTTCTGGCCCTCCGACGGTCCGTTCCACTCGGGCACCCGGTCGGCCAACCACCGGCGGATCCGCTCGGTCAGCGTGCGGTCGCGGGCCTCGGGAGCCTGGTACTCGCGGCCCGCGAGGATCTCGTCGGCCCGGCGACGGGTCTCGTCGGGGTCGAGCTCGGGGTTGACCGGGACCTGCGGACCCGCGCCGGTGT
This sequence comes from Acidimicrobiales bacterium, assembly GCA_012730075.1. Lineage (GTDB taxonomy): Bacteria > Actinomycetota > Acidimicrobiia > Acidimicrobiales > Iamiaceae > Iamia. The sequence continues at coordinate 2,930 of JAAYBP010000090.1, forward strand.
CCTGTTGGGCGATCACGTCGCCCGGGGCGGGGAGGGCGGCCGCCGGGGCGGCGGGGCCGCCCCGCGCGAGGCACCCGAGCAGGGCCCCGACGAGCGCCCCGACGACGAGCGGTCGGGGGAGGTGGGCGGGGCGGCGGGCCCGCCGCGGACGGCGGTCAGACATCGGCGTCCTGCGCCGCCACGTCGCGCAGCTCGATCTCCAGGTCGTAGCCCTCGACCTGCACCTTGAGGTCGAGGGCGATCAGCGCCATCGACACCGCGAGCAGCGGGTCGAGCACGAGGTGGGGGAGAGCGGCTGCCATCGCCGTCGCCGCGGTGCCGCCGACGTCGACCCAACCGTTGGTCATCGCGGTCAGCAGCGACAGGCCGACGCCGCCGACGGCGCCACCGACGAGGGCGGACACGAACGTCGCCACCGGCACCGACACGAGGAGGGGACCGAGGCGGCGGACCGACAGCCGCCACGACCGCACGATCGCCGACCACGGTCCGAGGCCCTCGATCGCCCACAGCGGGGAGGCGGCCGCGAACAGGAGGAAGCCGACGAACACCCCGACGCAGGTCAGGACCTCGATGGCGTGCACGATCAGCCACAGGCCCAGGAGCGAGTGGCCCCGGCGCAGCACCCGGGCGAGGGCGTCGAGGCCCCGGGTCGGGGCACCGAGGGCCCAGTCGTGCACCAGGTGACCGCAGGTGGCTCCGATCACCGCCAGACCCATCGACGGCAGGGCCCGGGCGGCGAGGACCGCGGCGGGGCCGCTCGCGGTCGCCTCGTCGAACAGGTACCCGAGGGTCAGGGGGTCGGGGAAGATGGCCAGCCAGAACACGCCGGTGTTGTCGGCGAGGCCGCTGGCCCAGTCGTCGCGGAGCACGACGGCGAGCACCAGCCAGATGGGGAGCTGCACGACGGCGCTGACGGTGAGCAGGTCGGCGGCGCGGGTGCGGACGACGAGGGTCGCCCGATCGACCACCTCCAGCGGGCCGTGCGGGCGCAGGGGGACCAGCGCGCGCAGGTCCGACCCGGGCGGGCGGTGCCGGGGCTCCGGTGCAGCCGAGCGCTCGATGGCGGAAACCTAACCGTCGGGCCCGGGGTGGGTGAGCCGGTCAGGCGCCGCGCGGGAGCGCGTCGTCGCGCCAGCCCAGGACCTCGACCGCGGCGGTGGTCGCGAAGCGGTCGGTCATGCCGCTGACGTAGCGCACGGCGAGGGCGACCGCCTCGGGGGTGCCGGGGCGCACGATGGTGCCGTCGGCGGCGGTGAGCGGGTGCTCGACGAAGTGCTCGGTGAGGGCGCCGATCAGCCGGGCGGCGCGATCGGCCTGCTCGACCGCCTCGGGTCGCAGGTAGATGTGCTCGTAGTTGAACGCCCGGAAGGCGTCGAGGGCGTCGGCCTCGGGCCGGCGCAGGGCGACGGTGCCGGTGGTGGCGATGGTCTCGACCATGGCGGTGATGAACCCGTGGAGCTGGGTGCGGCGGTCGCGGCCGACGACCGAGCTGACCGCGTCGGGCAGGTCGTGGGGGCGCACGATGCCGGCGGCGACGGCGTCCTCGAAGTCGTGGCACACGTACGCGATGCGGTCGGCCCAGGCCACCACCTCGCCCTCCGGCGTGCGGGGTGCGGGCCGGTTCCACGAGTGGTTCCGGATCGCGTCGAGCGTCTCGGCACAGAGGTTCAGCGGCTCGAGCACGACGTCGGCGCCGTACACCGCGTGGTGGTACCCGCCATCGACGAACGGCGACAGGGCCCCCTCGGACGCGTGGCCGGCGGGGCCGTGGCCGCAGTCGTGTCCGGTGGCGGCCGCTGCGGTGAGGGCGACGTCGAGGCCGACCGGACGGGCGATGCTGACCGCGACCTGGCACACCTCGATCGCGTGGGTGAGACGGGTGCGGAGGTGGTCGTCGTCGGGCGCGATGAACACCTGGCACTTGCCGGCCAGCCGGCGGAACGGGCGGGAGTGCTGGATGCGGTCGAGGTCGCGCTCGAAGCAGGTGCGGAGCCGGTCGGGTTCCTCGGGCCGGGCCCGGTCGCCCGCCCCCGACGGTCGTGAGGCGCCCGGCGCCGGTGGGACCGAGCCGTACCGCTCGCGGGCCGCCCGCTCGACCAGGTCGAGGCCGGGCGGGCCGACGTACACGGCCTCGTGGGCGACGGTGACTTCCATGGCGACCACCCTAGGGAGGGGGTGTGACAACGAGGTCGATGCCCTGGTCACAGGACGGGCGCGGGGGTCGGTCGCCGCGGTGCGGGGTCTCGATCGGGCCCGATGCGCCGGACCCGTGCACCGACCCGGTGCGATCTTCCGGGGTCGGTCAGCGGATGAGCTGGACCGGGTCGCCGAGCACGTCGGCGCGCCAGGTGGTGCGGTCGGTCGGCGTCGGGTTGGTGCCGCCGAACAGGTAGCTCAGCCGCCACCAGCACGCCGTCGTGACCCCGGGGCCGGGGTTGTACGGCGTCGCGCCGCTGGCGTTGCACGTGTAGCTGCTCGAGATCGGGATCTCGATCGTGAGCCACTGGTCGTTGTAGAGGTTGTTCGAGGTGCTCGTGCCGTCGTTGCGGGTCCGGATCGTGCAGGTCTGGAGCGAGCCGAGATCGGTCTCGTCGGGCTCGTTGTACCGGCACTGGGGCACGGTGCCGTCCGGCGCCAGGATGCTCAGGTCGAACTGTCCGTTGGAACCGTCGCCGGCGTCGAACAACTCGATGCGCAGGGTCTTGCCGGCGTGGCGTTGGACCACCTCGGCGAGGTACATGTTCGCCCGGGTGTTGCTGCCGGACACCGCGTAGTTGGTGAGGATCGACATGTCGCCGTAGGCGTACAGGCGGGGCTGCGTGCCGCCCGACAGGCTGGCGCGGAGGCTGTACTGGTTCGTGCCCGAGCCCTGGTCGACCTGGCCCGCGATGGCACTGGACTGGACCTGGAGGACGTACTGGCCGGCCGTGCTCACCGTCATGCGGCACACGGTCCGCCACGCGTTCCGGTCGCTGTGGGTGTTGCCGCTGTTGACGTTGGTGCGGGAGTTCGGGGTGCCGTGGTTGTTCCCGTACACCAGGCGGCCCGGACCGCTCGAGCAGCGGCCGTTCATGGTCGGGTTGTCGGTGATGTCGAGCGGCGTGGCGTCGGCCTCGAACAGCTCGTAGTTGAGGGCCATCCGGTTGGTGTAGGTGCTGGTCGAGGTGTTGCCGGTGCAGCAGGACCAATCCCAGCCGTCACCGGTCTCGGTCGTGGTGCCGCTGCGTCGTGCGAAGGGGGCGTCGAACACCTCCACGGTCAACGTCTGGCCGACCGCCGAGGTGGGCACGTCGATGATGTACCGGTAGCCCTCGGCGCGGTAGTCGTCGTTGGTGTCGCCGCTGCAGGAGCGGACACCGGAGGGGTCGCCCGCGCACCTGACCGCGTAGGGGTCACCGGATTCGTGCCGCGCGTACGGGGCGTTGATGGCCGCCCACAGCTTCGGGTCGCTCGCGGTGGGGTTCAGGTTCTGGTTGCCGAACGTGTTGTGCGGGCTGCCCAGCGGCACCGGCAGGACGTAGCGGGCCCGGGCCGTACGGGTGATCGTGATCTCGTCGAGGATCACCGCGCCGAAGAACGTGCCGACGTGCGGATCGGTGATCGTGACGTCGAGCTCCTGGGGGCGGCCGGGGACCGGCTGGACGTCGACCACGATGCCCGTGCCCGACGGGTCGTGGGCGAAGCCGTTCCGGGACGCGGCCAGGCGGGCCTCCGAGGCGGCCCGGTCGGGGTCGCCGGGCATCCACACCACGCCGGCCAGGGCGGCGGCGTCGACCGCGCGCTGCACCTCGGCGGCGCGGGTGTACCAGAAGCCGACGTCGACCGCGAGGGCGGAGAAGACCATCATCGGGATGAGGAGCAGGGCCATCATCAGCAGCGTGTAGCCGCGCTCGGGCCGCTGCCAGCGGCCGTGGCGACCGGCGGCGCGGCGGGCCGCCGGCGAGGTGGCGGCGGGCCTGACGTGGGCGAGGTGCATGGTTCCGGTCCTCAGCGGTCGGTCGGCAGGTGGGCGGGCACGGTCGGGGTGGTCACTTGGCCGTCGGCTCCATGCGCATCACCGAGTAGCGCTGCACGGTGCTGTCGGAGTACATGCCGGTGATCGATCCGACCCGGAGGACGACCATGACGCCCACGTAGTCGGCGTCGCGCTGATCGACGTCGCGCACGTCGGGGCAGTAGTTCTGGTACGTCGCGCCGGTGATCATGCAGCCGTCGGCGTCGAAGTTGCTGTCCGCCGGCGGGGAGGTGAGCGCCGACGCCGGGTAGACGTTGCACGGGCCCGAGGGTCCGAACTCGTGGGTGCACGACAGCGGGGGGCGGCCGTTGGACGAGTCGGCCCGGTACACGATCACCCGCTCGAGCGAGTCGAGCATGTCCACCGAGTCGAGCGACGTCCGCACGGTCGACAGCACGTTCAGGTCGGTGGTCCGGTCGGTGCCGAGGCGGGCCCCGATCCGGGCGCCGGCCCGGGACGCGCCGACGGCCTCGTGGCTGTACCGCCACCGGAAGCCGATGTCGAGGGCGCCGAACACGAGCGTGATCAAGAGGAACACGACCAGGGCGAACTCGATCAGGGCGACGCCCTCGTCGCGGGCGCCGACGCCGACGGTGGCGTTGGTCCGAGGCGCGCTGGCCCCGTGGTGGTGGTGGCGGACGCGCATGGTCACTCCGAGCTCCTGGGCTCGACGCGGAGGACCGAGTGCGTCTCCACGTAGCGGTCGGCGTCGATGATGACGCCGGTCAGCGGGACGTGGCGGGCGCGGATCCACACGCCGATGTAGTCCGGGGGAGAGTTCGGGCCGGAGGTGGCGGTCTTGCGGGTCAGCGGGCACCAGTACCGGTCCGGCGAGACGCCGGGCGTGCATCCGAACTCCGACGCGGCGCGGGTGAGGTCGGAGCCGTCGTACACGTTGCACACGCCGGCGACCGGGGTGCCGCCCCGGCAGTCCGAGGTCGGCTGGTCGCCGTAGCCGTTCGCCCGGTACACGACGACCCGGACGAGCTTGTCACTGCCGATCGTGGCGATGTTGCGGCGCACGGCGGCCAGCGCCTGGTAGTCGGCGTCCCCGTCGTTGGCGAGCGCCGACGCCGATCGCACCCCTGCGGACGCGCTGCCGCGGATGACGTGGTCGCCGTACAGCACCCAGGCCCCGTCCATCAGGGCGAACACCATGAGGAAGAAGACCGGGGTGACCAGGGCGGCCTCGACCAGCGTGGCCCCGCGCTGGCGATCCTGGGTGCCGCGGAACCATCGCCGGCGTCGCCCGGCGCGCCGAGGGCCGGCCGCGGCCGGGGTCGAGGTGCTCTCCACACCAGACGTATCGGCTCACCCTGCGTGGATGTGAGCACTCAGCGTGATCGACGTCGCGGCCCGCGCTCCGCCCTCGCCGCGGGGCGGACCGGTCCCGCTCCTCGCCCGATCCGTAGAGTCTGGGCGTGTCCGGGTTCGTCGACGAAGCGCAGCTCAACGCCCGCGGCGGCGACGGCGGGGCCGGGGCGGTGTCGACGCGGCGCGAGGCGCACGTACCCCAGGGTGGTCCCGACGGCGGCGACGGTGGCGACGGTGGCGACGTGTGGCTGGTCGCCGACCACAACGTCGCGTCGCTCCTGGCGTTCCGCGACCACCCGCACCGGCGGGCCGAGTCCGGCACCCACGGCATGGGCAAGCGCCGCCACGGACGATCCGGGGCCGACCTGGAGGTGCGGGTGCCACCGGGCACCGTCGTGTCCGACACCGAGGGCGAGGTGCTCGCCGACCTCGCCCACCACGGCGACCGCTGGCAGGCGGCCCGCGGCGGCACGGGCGGCAGGGGGAACGCCCGGTTCCTCTCGAACCGTCGGCGGGCGCCGTCGTTCGCCGAGCAGGGCGAGGCGGGCGAGGAGCGCTGGTTGAACCTCGAGCTCAAGCTGATGGCCGACGTGGCGCTGGTCGGGTTCCCGAACGTCGGCAAGAGCACCCTGATCTCCCGGATCTCGGCCGCCCGGCC
>JAAYBP010000091.1 GCA_012730075.1 Acidimicrobiales bacterium
CGCAGGCCCTTGATCTCGAGCAGCTCCTTCGGGTCGCGGGGACCGGGCACGATCTCGTCGCCGGCCTTGACCTCCTGGCCGTCCTCGACGGCGAGGCGGGCCTGGATCGGGATCGTGTGGACCTCCTCGGTGCCGTCGTCGGCGACGACGGTGACGACGCGGCCCTTGCCCTCGTCCTCGCCGATGCGGATCACACCGGACGTGCGCACGAGGGTCGCCTTGCCCTTCGGGCTGCGGGCCTCGAAGAGCTCGACGACGCGGGGCAGACCGCCGGCGATGTCGCCGCCGCCGGTGGCGACACCACCGGTGTGGAACGTCCGCATGGTGAGCTGCGTACCCGGCTCGCCGATCGACTGGGCGGCGATGACGCCGACCGCCTCGCCGACCTCGATGTCCCGGCCGGTCGCGAGCGACATCCCGTAGGCCATCGAGGAGACGCCGGAGGAAGAGTCGTCGGTGAGCGGCGACAGCACCCGCACCCGCGTGACGTCGGGATCGTCGCGGAGGGTCTCCATCTCGCGCTCGCGGATCATCGTGCCCGCGGCCATGACCGTGCCGTCGGCGAGGGTGACGTCGTGGGACAGCACCCGGCTGAACAGCTTGGTCTCGAGGTAGCTCCGCTTGTTCGGCGTGTCGGGGACGACGTCCTCGATCCAGACGCCGGTGACCGGCGTGCCGTTCGCCTCGGCCCGCTCGAAGGGATCCTCGTCGTTGATGATCAGCTCCTGGGCGACGTCGACCAGGCGGCGGGTGAGGTAGCCCGAGTCGGCGGTGCGGAGGGCGGTGTCGACGAGCCCCTTGCGGGCGCCGGGGGTGGCGATGAAGTACTCGAGCATCGCCAGGCCCTCGCGGAAGTTCGACTTGATCGGGCGGGGGATCATGTCGCCGCGGGGGTTGGCCACCAGGCCGCGCATGCCGGCGATCTGGCGGACCTGCATCATGTTCCCGCGGGCGCCCGAGCCGACCATCATCTCGATCGGGTTGAACTGCTCGGCGCGGAGGCCGGCCTCCATCTCCCGGCGCACCTCGTCGGTGGCGCCGGTCCAGATCTCGACCTCCTTCTGCCGCCGCTCGCCGTCGGTGATGATCCCGCGGCGGAACTGCTCCTCGACCTTCTGGGCCCGCTCCTCGTGGGCCTCGAGGATCGCCGCCTTGGACTCGGGCGTCTTGACGTCGTCGACCGAGATCGTGATCCCGGACTTCGCCGCGTAGCGGTAGCAGAGGTTCTTGACCGCATCGAGGCTGCGGGCCACGACGGCCTTCGGGTACCCGTGGGCCAGGGCGTCGACGATCGACCCCATGACCTTCTTGTCGACGCGCCGGTTGATGTACGACAGGACGGCGATCGGCTCGCCGTCGGCGTCGAGCAGCGCCTCGTCCGGATCGGGCAGGGCGTGGTTGAAGATCAGGCGGCCGGGGGTGGTGGGCTCGTCGACGACCAGCTCGCCGTCGGCGCGCCGACCCCGGAACGTGATCGTGGCGTGGAGGCTGACGTGGCCCTCCTCGTACGCCCGCTCGACCTCGCCGAGGTCGCGGAACACCCGGCCCTCGCCGGCCGCGCCCTCGACCTGCTCGGTGAGGTAGTAGCCGCCGATGATCATGTCCTGGGTGGGCGTGACCAGCGGGCGCCCGTCGGCGGGCGACAGGACGTTGTTCGCCGACAGCATCAGCACGCGGGCCTCGGCCTGGGCCTCGGCCGACAGCGGCAGGTGGACCGCCATCTGGTCGCCGTCGAAGTCGGCGTTGAACGCGGTGCACACCAGCGGGTGGATCTGGATCGCCTTGCCCTCGACGAGCACCGGCTCGAACGCCTGGATGCCGAGGCGGTGGAGCGTGGGGGCCCGGTTGAGGAGCACCGGGTGCTCCTTGATGGCCTCCTCGAGCACGTCCCACACCTGGGGCCGCTTGCGCTCGACCATCCGCTTGGCGGACTTGATGTTCTGCGCCAGCTCGGCGTCGACGAGCTTCTTCATGACGAACGGCTTGAACAGCTCGAGCGCCATGATCTTGGGCAGGCCGCACTGGTGCAGCTTGAGGGTCGGGCCGACCACGATGACCGAACGGCCCGAGTAGTCGACGCGCTTGCCGAGCAGGTTCTGGCGGAACCGGCCCTGCTTGCCCTTGAGCATGTCGGAGAGCGACTTGAGCGGACGGTTGCCCGGGCCGGTGACCGGCCGGCCGCGGCGGCCGTTGTCGAACAGCGCGTCGACGGCCTCCTGGAGCATGCGCTTCTCGTTGTTCACGATGATCTCGGGGGCCCCGAGGTCGAG
>JAAYBP010000502.1 GCA_012730075.1 Acidimicrobiales bacterium
ACCACGGCGACCCTCCCGTCGAGCCGGAACCGGTCGAGGATCATCCGCCGACGCTAACCCGCCGAAATTTCAATCCTGGTCCACCCATACGGGGGACCAGGATTGAAATTTCGGGTGCTGAGGGTCGTCAGGGGCGGCCGACGAGGTAGCAGGCGATGCCGGCAGCGACGCCGACGTTGAGGGAGTCGACGCCCGCGGCGAGCGGGATGGTCGCCCGCACGTCGGCGGCCGCCTCGGTGGCGGCGGTGAGCCCGGGCCCCTCGGAGCCGAGGACGAGCGCCACCCGGTCGTCGGGATCGAGCCCGTCGGCCCACGAGCGGAGGTCGACGGCGTCGGCCGACGGAGTGAGGGCCACGACGGCGAACCCGGCGTCGCGCACCGGGGCCAGCCCGTCGGGCAGCGGGTCGAGGCGGGCGTGGGGCAGGGCGAAGCCGAGGCCCATCGACGCCCGGTTGGCCCGGCGGTAGAGCGGGTCGCACGACGTCGGGTCGAGGAGCACGGCGTCGAGGCCGAGGGCGGCGGCCGACCGTACGATCACGCCGAGGTTGGTCGGGTTGACCACCGCCTCGGTGACGACGACCCGCCCGGCATCGGAGAGCACCGCCTCGGCCGACGGCAGCGGTCGCCGGGCGAGGGCGACCAGCGCGCCCCGGTGGGTCTGGTAGCCGGTGATCGCCGTGACGACGGAGGGTCCGGCGCGCACGACGGGCACGTCGGCGCCGAGCCCCGGTGGCAGCGGGTCGTCGCGCGCGGCGTCGACGAGGACGACCGTGGCGCGGTACCCCGCCGCGAGCGCCCGTCCGGCGACGGTCTCGCCCTCGGCGACGAACACGCCCTCCATGTCGCCGCCCGGCGCCTCCCGCAGGCGGCGCAGGTCGTGGTCGCGCAGCCCCATGAACACGGCGACCAGCGGGTCGGTCGGGTCGTCGATCTCGACGGTCGTCGCCACCTCCCCATCTTGTCCGGCGAAAACCACAGCGCAGCGAGGAATCCGTCCGGCCATCTCGGGTGCACCCACACGAGGTGCACGGAGGCCGAGCCGTCAGGCGAGGCCGACCGAGCAAGCGCGGCACCTCGTGTGGTTTTCGGCTGGGGGTCGCGGTGGGTGCCGTACGATCGCCGGTCATGGGGGCCCGGCGACGCGACGATCGGCGCGCGGCCCGCGCCGCGAAGCGGGCGCTCGACGTCGTCGGGGCGGGGGCGGGCCTGGTCGTCGGCGCGGTGCCGATGGCGTTCGTGGCGGCGGCGGTGGCGCGCTCGATGGGTCGGCCGGTCCTGTTCCGGCAGCGACGGCCGGGCCGTGACGGCGAGCTGTTCACCCTCTACAAGTTCCGCACCATGCGCGACGGCCCCGGCGACGACGCCGAGCGGTTGACCCCGTTGGGCCGGTGGCTCCGGTCGACGAGCCTCGACGAGCTGCCCGAGCTGTGGAACGTGCTGCGCGGCGACATGAGCCTCGTCGGCCCGCGCCCGCTGCTGCCCGAGTACCTGTCCCGCTACTCACCCCGCCAGGCCCGACGTCACGAGGTGCGGCCGGGGCTGACCGGTCTCGCCCAGGTGTCGGGCCGCAACGCCACGACGTGGGAGGAGCGCTTCGAGCTCGACGTGCGCTACGTCGAGACGTGGAGCCTGTCCGGCGACGTGAAGCTGATCCTGCGGACGGTCGGCACGGTGCTCCGCCGCGAGGGCATCAACGCCGACGAACACGCGACCATGCCCTACTTCCAGGGTTCGGAGTCGCCGTGACCGGCCGACCGGACGCGGACGACGGCTACGACCCGCTCGGGCTGGCGGCCGACAACCCGATCGGGGGCTCCACCGCCGCGGGCCCCGCGCCCCCTACCGGGCCCGGCGCCGCAGGACAACCGGGACCTGCCGCCGGAGGACGGCCCGGGGCCGCGGGCGAGCGGCCGGCGCCGAGGATCCGGCTGGCGTCGCCGGTCACCGGCGACGAGGAGGTCGAGGCGGTGAGGGCGGTGCTGGAGTCGGGGTTCCTCACCAACGGTCCGGCGACGCGCCGCTTCGAGCGGGCGATGGCCGACCGGCACGACACCGAGCATGGGGTGGCGTTCGCCAACGGCACGGTCGCCCTCCAGGCGATGTACCTGGCGTGCGGCATCGGGCCGGGCGACGAGGTGATCGTCCCGTCGTTCACGTTCATCTCGACGGCGACGTCGGTGCTGCACGTGGGGGCGACGCCGGTGTTCGCCGACATCGACCCCGAGACGTTCAACCTCGACCCGACCGACGTGGCCCGCAAGCTCACCTCCCGTACGCGTGCCGTGGTGCCGGTCCACTACGGCGGCCAGGCGGCCGACATGGAGGAGCTGCTGGCCCTCGCCGCCGATGCGGGGGTCGACGTCCTGGAGGATGCCGCGGAGGCGCACGGGGCGTCGTACCGGGGTCGGCCGGTGGGCTCGTGGGGCCGGGCCGGGATGTTCAGCTTCACACCGACGAAGAACGTCACCACCGGTGAGGGCGGGATCGTCACCACCGACGACGGCGACCTCGCCGAACGGCTGCGGATGCTGCGGAACCACGGGATGTCGGCGCTGTACCGCCACGACGTGCTCGGCTACAACTGGCGCCTGTCGGACGTGCACGCGGCGATCGGGGCGGTGCAGGTCGGCCGGCTCGACGACATCGTCGCCCGGAAGCGGCGCAACGCCGAGCACCTGGGTCGGCGCCTCGTCGACACCGGCCCGCTGGTGCCGCCGGTGGTCCGCGCCGACCGCGACCACACGTTCATGCTCTACACGGTGCGCTGCCCGGCCGGTCGCCGCGACGCCGTGCGCGCCGCGTTGGAGGCCGCCGGCATCGAGGCCCGCCTCTACTTCCCGCCGGCGCACCATCAGCCGGTGTTCGCCGGGTCGCCGGCGGAACTGCCGGTCACCGAGGAGATCGCCCGCACGGTGGTGTCGCTCCCGTTCCACTCGAAGCTGACGACCGACGAGCTAGACGAGATCGCGGCGGTGGCCTCGATGGCCGCGAGCGACTGACCGCGCCGGTCAGCCCATCGACCGGCCATGCCCCCGTCAGGGAATCAGCGGCTCTCGATCAGGTCGTCGA
>JAAYBP010000503.1 GCA_012730075.1 Acidimicrobiales bacterium
CGGGCGGCGGGGGAGCCCGCGCCCGCCCCGCCCCCGGCCGCCGCGCCGGAGGCGCCGCCCGCCCCGCCACCGTCGCGCCGCTCGGGGGCATCCGACCCGGCCGCCCCCGCGGCGAAGGCCGAGGCGACGCCGTCCGAACCGCCCGCGGCCGCGGCGCCGGAGCCCCCGCCCGAGGAGCCACCCGCAGCGCCCTCCTCCGAGGAGGGGCCATCCGCCGGTCGGTCGTCCGAGGAGGCAGGCGCCTCGGCCCCGGTCTCGGGCGGGGGGTCGATCGACGACGCCGAGCGCGCCTGGACCGAGGTGGTCGTCCCCGGCCTCAAGGGCATGAGCAAGGCGCTGTTCAAGCTCGGCCGCGTCGTCGACGCCGGCGACGCCGAGGTGACCGTCGGCCTGCCCAACCGGGCCCACCTCGAACGGTGCCAGGAGAAGCGGCCCGACGCCGAGGCCGCGCTGCGCGCCGCGCTCGGCACCGACGTGGCCCTGCGCCTCGTCGTAGGCGGCGACGCACCTGACGACGCCCCTGCGCCGGCGGCCGCGCCCGCCCGCCCCGCGCCGGTCGAGGACGACGAGGTCGACCTCGACGACCTCGTCGACGCCCCCGACGACGGCCGCACGGGCGTCGACCGGGTCGCCGACGCGTTCCCCGGCGCCCAGATCATCGACCCGTGACCCGCCCGCCGCGCCGAGCGCCGGTCCCGCCTGACCGTCGGCGGAGCGCGACGGCGAGCGGCCCCTTCGAACCCCCGCCGCGGTCGATCACCGGCCGCCGTCCCATCCGAGAGGTGACCCGATGAACGACGAAGACCAGAACGACGACGGGAACGACGACGACCACCTGCCGACCGCGTCGGGGCCCTCGCTGCCCGCCGAGGTGGCGCCACCGTCGGCGGTCCCCGCGGGCGCGGACGACGATCCCGACGGCTCCCCGTTCGACCTCGGCAACCTGCTGGGCGGCGGGGGCCTCGACCTCGGCAACCTGATCGAGCAGGCGGGGGAGATGCAACGCCAGCTCGCCGCCGCCCAGGACGAGGCGGCGGCCACCGAGGTCGAGGGCGCCGCCGGAGGCGGCGCGGTCCGCATCGTCGTCACCGGCGCGGGCGAGTTCCGGTCGGTCTCGATCGACCCCGCGGCGGTCGACCCCGACGAGGTCGGGATGCTCGAGGACCTGGTCCTCGCGGCCCTGCACGACGCGTCGGCCCGCATCGCCGAGATGCAGGAGCGGTCGATGGGCGGGCTCGGCGGTCTCCTCGGAGGGGCCTGACCGCCGGTGGCCGTGTACACGGGTCCGGTCCAGGACCTCGTCGACGAGCTGGGGAAGCTGCCCGGCATCGGGCCGAAGTCCGCCCAGCGGATCGCGTTCCACCTGCTGAAGCTCCCCCGCGACGACGCCCTCCGCCTGGCCCAGGTGATCACCGAGGCCAAGGCGAGGGTGTCGTGGTGCGAGCGCTGCTTCAACGTGGCGTCCGAGGCGCTGTGCGACATCTGCCGCGACGACCGGCGCGACCCGTCGGTGATCTGCGTCGTCGAGGAGCCCCGCGACGTCGTCGCCGTGGAGAAGACCCGTGAGTACAAGGGCCGCTACCACGTGCTCGGCGGGGCGATGAACCCGCTGGAGGGCGTGGGCGCCGAGCAGCTCCGGGTGCGCGAGCTGCTCGCCCGGCTCGCCGACGAGGCGGTCACCGAGGTGATCCTCTGCACCAACCCGAACGTCGAGGGGGAGACGACGGCCCTCTACCTGGCGAAGATGCTCCAGGACGTGCCGATCAAGGTCACCCGCATCGCCAGCGGGCTACCCGTCGGAGGCGACCTCGAGTACGCCGACGAGCTGACCCTCGGCCGGGCGATCGAGGGGCGCCGCACCGTCTGAGCCCCGTACCGGCGCCGGTCAGCGCGTCAGGGGCGGCCCGACGGACGGTCAGCGGGTCCCGCCCGGCCCGTCACGTCCGTCGATCGCCGGAGCCCGGACGCGCCACCGCCCGGTCGGGCGAGCCGGCCGGGCGGTGGGGAGAACGAACACTCGGGGCACCGCTTCCCGGCGAACCGGGTGCGGGCGGTCAAACCGATCCGCCGTTGATGGAAGCGATGCCCCGAGCGATCTGAAGCCGGAAGAGGGGGGGAATCTCCCGGCGCGGGACCAACGGTACCCCGTGCCCCTCGCGATGACACATCGGCATCGCGAGGTTTTTCGGGGACCGGGTCAGCCCAGCGTCTTGACGAGGATGGCGTCGCCCTGGCCGCCACCGCCGCAGAGCGCGGCGGCGCCGGTGCCGCCCCCGCGGCGGCCCAGCTCGAGGAGCAGGGTGAGCGCCACGCGGGTGCCGGACATGCCGAGCGGGTGGCCGAGGGCGATGGCCCCGCCGTTGACGTTGACGATGTCGTCGCTGATGCCGAGGTCGGCCATCGAGGCCAGGCCGACGGCGGCGAAGGCCTCGTTCAGCTCGTACAGGTCGATCGAGCCGAGGTCGGTGCCGGAGCGCTCGGCGGCGTCCTTGATCGCCCGCGACGGCTGGGTGAGCAGCGACGCGTCGGGCCCGGCGATCTCGCCGTAGCCGACGATCTCGCCCAGCGGGGTCACGCCGAGGCGCTCGGCCGCGGCGGGCGACGCCACGATCACCGCGGCGGCGCCGTCGCTGATCTGGCTGGCGTTGCCGGCGGTGATGTTGCCCGCCTTGTCGAACGCGGGGCGCAGCTTCGACAGGCTGTCGGCGGTGGTGTCGCCGCGGACGCCCTCGTCGACGCCGACCACGACCGGGTCGCCCTTCCGCTGCGGGATCTCGACCGGCACGATCTCGTTGTCGAACAGGCCGTTCTTGGCCGCGGCGGCGGCGCGCTGGTGGCTCTGGGCCGCCATGGAGTCCTGCGGCTCGCGGGCGAGGCCGGCGGAGGCGGCGTACTTCTCGGTGCCGGCGCCCATGGCGACCTGGTCGAAGGCGCAGAAGAGGCCGTCGTACATCATCGAGTCGACGACCGACTGGTCGCCGAGGCGGTAGCCGGACCGGGCGCCGGGCAGCAGGTACGGGGCGTTGGTCATCGACTCCATGCCGCCGGCGACGACGATGTCGGCCCGACCGGACTGGATCAGCAGGTCGGCGAGGTGGATCGAGTTGAGGCCGCTGAGGCAGACCTTGTTGATCGTGGTCGACGGGACCGTCATCGGGATGCCGGCACCCACCGCGGCCTGGCGGGCGGTGATCTGACCGGACCCGGCCTGGAGGACGTGGCCCATGAACACGTGGTCGACGTCCTCGGGGGCGACCCCGGCCCGCTCGAGGGCGGCGGCGATGGCCTTGGCGCCGAGGTCGGTGGCGCTCAAGGAGGCGAAGGCGCCCGAGAGCTTGCCGATCGGGGTGCGAGCACCGGCGACGATGACGGATCCGGCCATTGGGGTTCTCCCGGGGTGTGAAGGGCGGGCTTCGGTGCCCGGAAGCCTAGGAGGGCGCCGCCGGAACCGCCCAACGGCCGGAGGTCGATCAGCGGTGACGGGTGGTCGCCCGACGGTGACCGGTCGTCACCCGGCGGCGAGCCGCGTCACTCGACGGTGACCGACCCGAAGCCGTGCGGGAACGGCGGCTGCGGCGTCGACGGGTCCTCCTCGACCTCGTCGACGACCTCCTCCGCGGTGGGCAGCGGCGCGTCGGGCGCGTCGGCGACCGCCCGGGTCAGCGCCTCGAGGTCGTCGCGGAGCTTCGCCAGCCGCGCCTGCACCGCCCGCTCCTGCTCCAGGAGGGGGGCGAGCCGCGACCGGGCGTCGGCCAGGGTGGCCTCCGCCTCGCTGCGGGCCCGGGCGCGGGCGCCCTGGAGGACGACGTCGGCCCGTCGCTGGGCGGTGTCGATCACCTGGAGGGCCTGCTGCTGGGCCTGGGCCAGCTCGGTGCGGGCGCTCGCCCGGTCGAGTTCGGCGGCCAGCCGCTGGGCGTAGGCGGTGGCCCGGTCGCGCTCCGCGGCCTCGGCTCCCTCGCCGGTGACCGCTCCGGGCGTGACGACCGCACCGGGGGTCGGCGTCGCGACTGACGGGGCGGGCTCGTCCTCGGCGGTCGGCTCCTCGTCGGTCGGCTCGGCGTCGTCCTCGGCGACCGCACCTGCGTCAGCCTCGGTCGTGGCGGGGGCCGGCGATCCCTCCTCCGACTCCGGGGCGGCGACACCCTCCGCGTCGTCGGTGGGCCGGGTCGCCGACCTCAACAGCGACCGGTGCCAGGCGAGCGCGACCCGGTCGAGGAAGGAGCGCACCTCGTCGCGGTCGTAGCCGCGGAGCACGGTGCTGAACTCCTGGCGAGTTACGTCGTCGGGGCCCATCGCGTTGAGGGAGGTGGTGTCGGTGGTCGAGATCTTCGTTCCCCCCCGTCCAGGCACGGCCGTGGCCGTCGCGTGCAGGCTGATCGGCCGGCCCGATCGGGCAGCAGGTTAGGAGGTCGGGAACCCCCTCCGCGCCCTGGCCGCGGGGGGTGGTGGCGCGATCTCCGTCCGCGACGTGGGCCGCGGACGTCCTTGGGGGCGCCGTCGGGTGCTCCCCTAGGCTCCGCCGCCATGCAGGAGATCCTGAACGCCATCCAGGCCGGTGCGTCCGGTGACGAGATCGCCGCCCTCGCGATCCCCGAGTCGTACCGGGCCGCCTACGTGTCCCGCAGCGAGACCGGGATGTGGGAGGGCGTCGAGTCGGCCGACAAGGACCCGCGCCGTTCGCTCCACGTCGGCGAGGTGGCCACGCCCGAGCTCGCGCCCGACGAGGTCTACGTCGCGGTCATGGCGTCGGCGATCAACTTCAACACGGTGTGGACGTCGATCTTCGAGCCGCTGCCGACGTTCGGGTTCCTCGACCGGCTCGGCCGCGAGTCGGTGTGGGGCGCCCGCCACGCCCGCGACGAGCACATCGTCGGCTCCGACGCGGCGGGCGTGGTCGTGCGCGTCGGCTCGGCGGTCCGCAACTGGAAGCCGGGCGACAAGGTCACGGTCCACTGCAACCACATCGACGACCAGGACCCGTCGGCCCACGACGACTCGATGCTCGCCGCCAACCAGCGGATCTGGGGCTTCGAGACGAACTTCGGCGGCCTCGCCGACCTCGCCCTCGTCAAGGCGAACCAGCTGATGCCCAAGCCGGCGCACCTCTCCTGGGAGGAGGCGGCCTGCAACGCGCTGTGCAACTCGACCTCGTACCGCATGATCGTCAGCCCCCACGCCGGCGACCTCCGGCAGGGCGAGGCGGTCCTCATCTGGGGCGCCACCGGCGGCATCGGCGGCTACGCGGTGCAGTACGTCCTCAACGGCGGCGGCATCCCCGTCGGCGTCGTGTCGTCGCCCGAGCGCGCGCAGCTCCTGCGCGACATGGGCTGCGAGCACGTGATCGACCGGCGCGAGGCGGGCTACCGGTTCTGGAAGGACGAGCACACCCAGGACGAGTCCGAGTGGCGCCGCCTCGGCAAGGACATCCGTGGCCTCATCGGGCGCGACGTCGACACCGTGTTCGAGCACCCGGGCCGCCAGACCTTCGGCGCGTCGGTGTTCGCCGCGGCGCGGGGCGGCAAGATCGTCACCTGCGCGGCGACCAGCGGCTACATGATCGAGTACGACAATCGCCACCTCTGGATGAAGCTGAAGCGGATCGTCAGCTCGCACTTCGCCAACTACAAGGAGGCGTGGGCGGCCAACCAGCTCGTCCGCGAGGGCCGGATCCAGCCGCTGCTGTCCCGCGTCTTCCCGCTCGAGCAGACCGGCGACGCCGCCCTCGCCGTGCACCGCAACGAGATCGAGGGCAAGGCCGGCGTACTGTGCCTCGCCCCCGAGGAGGGCCTCGGCATCGACGATCCCGAGTTCCGCGAGAAGGTCGGCGAGGACCGCATCACGTTGTTCCGCCGCACCGCCTCCTGACCGCACCGGATGGTGCCCGGCACCAACCGGTCCGACCGGCCGCGCTGGGATCGGAGCCACGGCCGGGCGTAGCGTCGCCGGCGATGGCCCGCGACGTCGATCTCGTTGACGACGGGGCCAGCGACGACGGCCACGCGCTTGACGGGGGGCTGCCGGTCCCGGCCCAGCGGATCGACGACCTGCGCCGGGCCCGGAGGCGCCGCCGCGTCGCCGAGGTCCACTGGGTCGACGCCCTCTACCGCGCCTACCTGGCGGGGATCGCAGGGGCGATCGCGGTGGCCGTCATCGCCGGCGCGGTCGGCGGCGACCCGCTGACCGACGCCCAGGTCGACCACGTCGCCCGGCGGGGGCCGGCGCTCATCGGCCTGGCCGCGCTCGTAGTCCTGGCCGTCGGCCTCCGCTCCGGGAGCCGGGGCGGACCGCTCGCGCTGGAGCGGGCCGACGTCCGCCACGTGATGCTCGCCCCGGTCGACCGGGGCCGGGCGCTCCGGCGGCCCGCGGTGCGCCAGGTCCGCTCGGCGACGTTCGTCGCGGTGCTGACCGGCGCGGTCATCGGACGCTTCGCCGCCAACCGCTTCCCGCAACCCGCCGCCGAATGGGTGCTCGCCGGTGCGGCCGCGCTCGCCACGGTGGTGGCCGCCGGGTACGGCGCCGCCCTGGTGGCCGGCGGCGTGCGCCTGCCGCGCTGGGCGGCCACCGGCATCGGCGCGGTGCTGGTGGGTTGGGGGGCCCTCGACGCGTTCCGCGTCGACGTCGGCGGATCACCGATCCCGGCGTCGCCCGGCCGGGCGGTGGGCTGGCTCGCCCTGGCCCCGATCCAACCCCACTGGGCGTCGGTCGGCGCCGTCCTCGTCGCCGTCGCCCTGCTGGCGGTGGGCCTCGCCGTGGTCGGCGGGGTCTCGCTGGAGGCGGCCGAGCGACGGACCGCCCTCGTCGGCCAGATCCGGTTCGCGGCCACGCTCCAGGACATCCGCACCGTGATGGTGCTGCGCCGCCAGCTCGGCGCCGACCGCCCCCGCCGCCGCCCGTGGATCCCGCTGCCGCGGGCGCTGCCCGGTCGACCCGGGTGGTGGCGGGCGGTGCGCGGCCTGCTCCGCTTCCCGGTCGTCCGGGTGCTCCGGGTGGCCGTCCTCGCCGCGGTCGGCGGGGTCGCCCTGCGCGTGGCGTGGAGCGGCACCACCCCGGCGATCGTCGTCACCGGCCTCGCCCTCTGGCTCGCCGGGCTCGACCTGGTCGAGCCGATGGCCGAGGAGGTCGACCACCCCGGCCGCACCGACCTCTACCCGACCCGCCAGGGTTCGCTGCTGATCGATCTCCTGTCGCCCTCGCTGCTCGTCGCCCTGCCGCTCGGCGCGGTGACCGCGGGGGTGGCCGTCGCGCCCGGCGCCGGTCAGGTCCCGACCGCGCTCGGGTTCGCGGTCGGCGTGGGCGCCGCCCTCACCGCGGTCGCCGGCGCGGCGTCGAGCGTCTTCTCCAGCACGCCGTCGCACGACTCGACGCTCAGCCTCATGGCGCCGGAGGTCGCGGGCATGGGCACCGTGCTGAAGGCGGTGTGGCCCCCGTTCGTCGCGGTGCTCGGCGCGGCCCCCCTGCTGATCGCAGTAGCCAACGACCGTGCCGACCGACCGCTGATGGACGGCACCTCCACCGCCTGGATGGCCGTCGCCGCGGTCGCGGCGATCGCGCTCGGCTGGATCCACCAGCGGCAGGAGATCATGGATTGGTGGCGGGACGCGATGGATGCCAACGCGCAGCTCCGGTCCCTGCCCGACCGTGACGACCCCGACGACCCCGACGAGGGAGACCGATGACCCCGCCCGCCGCCTTCCCGGCCCTCGCCGTGTCCGGGGTCCGTCGCGCCTACTCGGGCGTCCCCGCCCTCGGGCCGATCGACCTGACCGTCGACGCCGGCGAGCGGGTGGCGATCGTCGGCCACAACGGGTCGGGCAAGTCGACGCTGCTCCGCATCGTGTCCGGGCTGCTCGAGGCCGACGAGGGGGAGGTGGAGATCGCCGGGTGGGAGGCGGGCTCGGTGCCCGCTCGGGCGACGACCTCGTACCTGCCCGACGACCCGGTGCTCTACGACGACCTGTCGGTGGTCGAGCACGTCGAGTACGTGTCGCGCCTGTTCGGGGGCGACGGCTTCGACGACTACGCCGAGGGGGTCGCCGAGCGACTCGGCCTCGGCGACCGGCTCGACGACCTGCCCAGCCGGTTCAGCCGCGGCCTGCGCCAGAAGGCATCGCTGCTGCTCGGCCTGGCCCGTCCGTTCTCCCTGCTGCTCGTCGACGAGCCGTTCGTCGGCCTCGACGCCCCGGGCCGGTCCGCCCTGCTCGACCTGCTCGACGAGGTGCACGGCGACGGCGCCGCCACCGTCGTGGCGACCCACGACCCCGAGTACGTGTCGCGCGTCGACCGCTGCATCGCCCTGCGCGACGGCGAGGTCGTGTTCGAGGGCGAGGCGACCCCCGACGACGTCCTCCGCCTCGTGGGCGCCTGACCCCTCAGCAGGCGGACCAGAGGCCCCGGCCCTCGTCCCGGGCGGCGGCCGACGCGGCGACGAACTCCTCGGCGCGCGCCACGTCGGGCGGCACGGTCAACGGCACCGCGAAGCCCCGCTCGACGAGGGCGAGGTTGACGTCGAGCCCGTCGTCGACGCGGTACACGTAGGCGAGCGTGCGGTCGTACCGGTCCGTGTCGGACACGTCCCGCACGAGGCGGACCGTCGTCCCCGGCGGGATCATCTCCTCCAGCGCGGCGGTGGCCTCCCGCCCGAAGCACTCGACCCCGCCGGAGACCTCCGGCGTGTCGACGCCGATCAGCCGCACCCGCTCGTCGCCGGACCGGAACGTGTCGCCGTCGGTGATCGACGTGACGACCACGTCGCGCCCCTCCGGCAGCCCGGCCGCCCCGACCGTGGGGGGCGGGACCGTCGCGGCCGGGCCGTCGTCACCCCCGACCGTCGCCGCCGGGCCGTCGTCGCCCCCGAACGTGCACGCCCCGCCGACGACCAGCGCGGCGACGAGCGCGGCGACGAGCGCGACGATCGATCGGACGATCGCCGTGAACCTCGTGCGTTCCCCCATGCCCCCAACCTACGTAGGGGGTGCGACACCCGACCGTGTACGAACCACAGGAGGTGCCAGGCGCGTTAGCGGAGAGCGAGCGTCGTCGCTAGACGGATTCCTCGCTGCGCTCGGAACTTGCGGTGCCGTGCTTGCTGGGTCGGCCTCGCCTGTCGGCTCGACCTCCAGGCACCTCTGTGGTCTTCAGCGGGTGGTGGCGGCGAGGTAGGCGGTGCCCCGGGGGGACAGGCGGTAGCCGACCGGCAGGCTCTCGGTGAGGCCGAGGTTCTTCAGCTTGCGGACGTCGAGCTTGAACGGGTCGCGCTCGCGCCCGACCGAGGCCGCCAGGTCGGCCGCGAGCACCGCCGGGCGGGCCTCGATGAGGCGCAGGGTCGGCATCGTCCACGCGCCCCAGCTGCTCGCCCGGTCGAGCCGCTCGAGGCGCCGGTCGATGTCGGCCACGTCGTCGGGGGAGAGGTCGTCGTCGGCCTGGAGCGCGGCCCGCGGGTCGGGGTCGGTCGCCGGGGCCAGCCCGATCCGGAACACCGTCCAGCCCTCCTCGCCGCGCAGGTCCGCCCTGAGCGCGTCGGCGTCGGGCGCGCCCGCGGCGCGGGCGTCGCGATCGGAGATCCGGTCGGGGTCGACGACGTCGACCGACGTGACCACCAGCCGCCCCGCCGCGGTGCGGTACGTGCGCCCGGCGACCACCTGGCTGCGTCGCCACCGGCGGAACGTGAGCGTGACGTCGCCCCGCTCGATCGCCTCCCGATAGCGCATCTGGACCTGCACGTGCGGCAGGCTACGACCCGCTCCGTCGGCCCGGCCCCCATCGCTCAGCCGGGCCCGGATCGCCGGATCGCTCAGCCCGGTCGGATCGTTCAGGCCGGGCTCGGATGCGTCAGGCGGAGCCGGCCTTCTCCGGTCGAGCGGTCTCGGGCTCCTCCTCGTCGACGACCGCGTCGGGGTCGTGGCGCAGCCGGACCTGGGTGATGACCCGGCCGTCGACGGCGACGACCTCCAGCAGCCAGCCGTCGACCGCGACCACGTCGCCGGGCCCGTCGGGGATGCGGCCGAGCCGGTGCAGGACCAGGCCGGCGACGGTGGAGTACGGCCCGTCGGGCAGGGTCACCTCGATGTCGGGCAGGTCGTGGACCGGGAACCGGCCGGGCACGAGCATCGCCCCGTCGGCCTCGGTGACCACGCTCAGGATGTCCTGGTCGGTCTCGTCGTAGATCTCGCCGACGAGCTCCTCGAGCAGGTCCTCGACGGTGACGATGCCCTCGGTGCCGCCGTGCTCGTTGATCACCAGCGCCATCTGGTGGCGGCCCGCCTGCATCGTGCGGAGGGCGTCGAGCACGCTCGCCGTCTCCGGGAAGGCGGGGGCCGGTTGGAGGACGTCGGCGACGAGCTTCCCGTCCGCGCCGACGAGGTCGCGGAGGTGCACGACGCCGAGGTAGTCGTCGAGGTTGCCGTCCTCGGCGACCGGTGCCCGGGTGTGGCCGGACTCGGCGAGCGAGCGGGTCGCCGCGGCGCAGTCGACGTCGGGGGCGAGCACGAACACGTCCCGGCGCGGCCGCACCACCTCCGACAGGCTGCGGGCGGCGATCTCGAACGCGCCGGTGAGGATCGTGCGGTGCTGGTCGGTGAAGCCGGGCTGGGCGACGACCATGTCGCGCAGCTCCTCCTCGGTGACCTCCTCGCCGTGGCGGTTGGGGTCGCCGCCGAGGAGGCGGACGGCGAGGTCGGTCGACCGGCTGAGCAGCCACACCGCCGGCCGGGCGATGGTGGCGACGAACGACAGGGGACCGGCGGCGAGCAGGCCCCACCCCTCGGCGCGCTGCATGGCGATGCGCTTGGGCGCCAGCTCGCCGAACACGAGCGTGAAGTACGAGAGCACGAGCGTCACGACGACGATCGAGACGGGTCCGGCGGCCGAACCGAGGAACGACAGCGGCTCCTCGAGCGGCTCGGCCAGGGACACGGCGGCGGCGGCCGACGCCAGGAACCCGGCGAGGGTGATGCCGATCTGGATCGTGGCGAGGAAGCGGTTGGGGTCGCGGGCGAGCCGGGCGAGGGCGCGCCCCCGACGGCCACGGGACTCGAGCCGTTGGAGTTGGCTCTCGCGGAGCGACACCAGGGCCATCTCCGAGCCGGCGAACAGGGCGTTCACCACGACGAGGACGATCACCAGGCCGACCTGGGGGAGGACCTCAGACATGGGTGACCGCCCCCGCGGGCGCGACCGACGGGCGGGTCACGGGGGAGGGACGGGGGCGCCGGACGCCGTTCGGGGGACGGCGATCCGGCTCCGGACTCCCAGGGTCGTCAGGAGGGGTGCGCGACGGCACGGGTTCACCCTAACGAAATCGACGGGTCGACCGCCGCGCCGGACCGGTGACCTCGGGTGACGGCGGCGGCGCCGGACCGACGCGGGCAGCCGCGGCGTGGACGACCCGGCCGCGGTGGCGAGCCGTGGACGGAGGGGAGCGCGGGAGCGCCGGGGAGCGGCGGCCGGATCGCGTCGGTACCGTCGCGGGCATGTGCCGCAACATCACCGAGCTCCGGGGCCTCGAACCGCCCGCGACCGAGGAGGAGGTCGAGGCCGCCGCCCGCCAGTACGTCCGCAAGGTGTCGGGCATCCGCCACCCCAACGCCACCGTCGAGCCCGCGTTCGAGGCGGCGGTGGCGGAGGTGGCCGCCGCCACCCGCGCCCTGCTCGAGGTGTGCCCGCCGCGCCGCCAGCCGCCGAAGGTCGACCCGCCGCTGCGGCGCATCGCCGCCCGGGCGTCCTGAGCGCCCCGGCCCGGCCGCGCCGGCCGACCCGTCCGCGCGGGTCGATCCGCGCGCTCCGGCCGTCGACCCGCGGGCGCGCCGGCCTGGTCTGCACGGTCGACCACCTCGCCTCGTCGGCCGGCGTCGAGGTCCTGGTGCGCGGCGGTACGGCGGCCGACGCGGCGGTGGCCGCCAGCGCCGCCCTGGCGGTGACGACGCCGCACATGTGCGGCATGGGCGGCGACCTGTTCGCGCTCGTGCACGCCGCGCCCGGGCCGCCGGACGTGCTCGACGCCGCCGGGCGGGCCGGCTCCGGGGCGGACCCGGACCGGCTGCGCGCCGAGGGCCTCCGGGTGATGCCCTTCACCGGCGACGTGCGCGCCGCGCCGGTGCCGGGCTGCGTCGACGGGTGGTGCGCGCTGCACGAGCGCCACGGCCGCCTGCCGCTCGCCGAGGTCCTGGGGCCGGCCCTCCGGCTCGCGACCGGGGGCTTTCCGGCGTCGCCGCTGCTCGTCGCCACGCTGCCCCGGTTGGAGGGCGTCGAGGGCTGCGAGGAGCTGACGTCGATCCGCCCGCGGCCCGGAGACCGCGTCGTGCGCCCCGGCGTGGCCCGGATGCTCGCCGCCGTCGCCGAGGGCGGACGTGACGCGTTCTACCGGGGCGAGTTCGGCGCCGCGCTGCTCGCCGTCGGCGCGGGCGAGTACACCGACGACGACCTCGCAGAGTCGGGGGCCAGCTGGCGACCCCCGGTCGGACGGCGGGTGTGGGGTCACGACGTGTGGACCCCACCCCCGGTGTCGCAGGGCTACCTGTCGGTGCTGGGCGCGGCGGTGGCCGAGGCGGTGGCGGGCGCCGACCTGCCCGACCCCGAGGGGGACGGCGGCGACGGTGCGTGGGCTCACCTGCTCGTCGAGGCGGCCCGCCTCGCCGGCCACGACCGTCCGGCGGTGCTCCACGACGGCGCCGACGGCGACGCCCTCGTGTCCGATGACCGCGTGGCGGCGGCCGCCGCGGGCTTCTCGCCCGACCGGCGGGCGGAGGTTCGCGGGCTCGGAGCCGGCGGCGGCACGATCCACCTCTGCGCGGTCGACGCGGAGGGGACCGGGGTCAGCCTGATCCAGTCGAACGCGTCGGGCTACGGGAGCCTCGTCGCGGTCCCCGGCACGGGGGTGCTGCTGCACAACCGCGGCGTCGGCTTCTCGCTCGAGCCCGGTCACCCGGCCGAGTACGGGCCGGGCCGGCAGCCGCCGCACACCCTGGCCCCGGCGCTCGTCACCCGTCCCGACGGCTCACTGCACACCGTGCTCGGCACGATGGGCGGCGACTCCCAGCCGCAGATCGTGTTGCAGCTCCTCGCCCGGGTGCTCGCCGCGGGGGAGTCGATCGGCCGGGCGGTGCGCGCCCCGCGCTGGGTGCTCGCCTCGGGCACCGGGCAGGGCTTCGACACGTGGACCGCGGGCGAGCCGATCGTCCGGGTCGAGGCCGACGCGCCCGCCGCGTGGGTCGAGGGCCTGCGCCGCCGCGGCCACGAGGTGACCGTCGCGTCGGAGCTCGACGTCGCCGGCTTCGGCCACGCCCACGGCATCACGATCGACGAGGACGGCACCCGCATCGGCGAGGCCGATCCCCGCGCCATCGTCGGCGCCGCGATCGCCACGGCCTGACCCGGCTCCGGCTGAACGGCGCCTCGGTCGACGCCCGCCTCGGCCGACCCCGCGGCGGGTACCCCCGGAAGCGACGGTCCCGAAGTCCTACCATCGGCGGCCGGAGGCGCGATGACCGCCACGAGCCGCACCCGGCTGGATCCACGAGGCGTGACCTGGGGCCTGATCGCCGTCGCGCTCGTGGTGGCGATCACGTTCTTCGGGAGCGGCGAGCTGGTGTGGTTCGACGCTGC
>JAAYBP010000504.1 GCA_012730075.1 Acidimicrobiales bacterium
CCGACGTACCAGCCGGTGCGGGCGGCACCGAACATCGAGCCGGTCGCCTGGGCGTAGGCGATGCCGATCAGCGGCAGCGTGACCAGGCCCGACGCCTGCTGGGCGGCCGCGGTCGAGCGGACCCGCCCCGACAGCCGCAGCACGATCGAGAGGGTGATCGCGAGGAACGGCGGGAGCACCCACAGCACCATCACCCACCACTGCCGGGTGGGGAAGAACCAGCCTCCCACCTCCGGTCCGACGAGGAGGTTCACGATCAGCGAGTACGCGCCGAAGCCGACCGCGGTGGTGAGGTAGCCCGGCACCATGCTGGCGATCACCTTGCCGAGGTAGATCTCCTTGGCGGCGGCGGGGGAGTGGGCAAGGAACTCCCCGGTGCCCTTCTCCCGCTCGCCGACCAGGCTGGCGGCGCCCACCGCGGTCGAGATCGTGAGGGGCACGACGATGGCGATCGGGGCGAGCAGGAACACCGCGAGGGCGTAGGTGGTGCGCCCCTCGGGGGAGGCGTCGGGGATCTGGCTCTGGGTCGACTCGGGCAGCACCTCGACCGCCTGCGAGACCTTCCCGACGACCTCGACGTCGCCGATCTGGGTGATCGTCAGGAACAGCGACGTCGGGATGACCGCGAAGAAGATCGCCCCGAGGATCACCATCGGTCCCCAGAAGTCGCGGGCCTGGGCGAGCTGGCGGAGCTCGGTCCGGACGACGACGGCGACGCGGCGGGCGTTCACGCTCCGACCTCCTGGTACTCGTGGCGGGTCGAGGCGCCGGGGGCGGCGAGGCGCACGCCGCCGTCGTCGGCGGCCTCCCGGCCGGGCAGGTGCGGTCGTCGCACCGCGAAGTAGAGCTCCTCGAGCGACGGCTCCCGCGGTGTCACCCGGGTCAGGCGCACCCCGCGGGTCGTCAGGGCGAGCACGATCTCGGGGATCCGTCCGAGGTGGTCGACGTCGACGTCGACGGCGGTCGGGTCGTCGTCGGCCGGCCGGACGCCGCGGACCCCGGGCAGGTCGGCGACCGCCGCGAGGCCGGCGGGGTCCTCGGCGGCCAGGCGCACCGCATCGTCGGGCCAGAACCCGCGGATCAGCTCGGCGGGCCGGCCCGCCGCGATCGCGGCCCCCGCCTCCATGACGATGACCTGTTCGGCGAGGCCCTCGGCCTCGAGCAGCAGGTGGGTGCACATCACGACCGTCGTGCCGTCGCCGGCCATCTCGCGGATCATCGCCAGCACGGCGAGGCTCGACTCCGGGTCGAGGCCCGAAGTCGGCTCGTCGAACAGGAGCAGCTCGGGGTCGTGCAGCACCGCCCGAGCCAGGGCGAGGCGCGTCTTCATGCCGGTCGAGTAGCCCCCGACCTGGGCGTCGAGGGACGTGTGGATCCCGAAGCGGGTCGCCGCTTCGACCACCCGTCCACGGGTCGCCGCGCCCCAGCGCATGCCGTGCAGCTCGGCGGAGTAGCGGAGGTTGTCGAGGCCCGACAGCCGGTCGTACAGCGCGGGCTTGGCCGAGACCACGCCGCAGCGCCGACGGACCTCCTCGCCCTGCCGGGGGTCGTCGGGGTCGAGGCCGAACACCCGCACCCGGCCGGAGTCGACGCCGAGGGCGCCGGTGATCACCCGGATCGCCGTCGTCTTGCCCGCCCCGTTCGGGCCGAGGAGCACCGATATCGAGCCGGCGTCGATCCGCATCGTCAGGTCGTGCAGCGCCCGGTGCTCGCCGAAGGAGCGGTCGACGCCCTCGAGCAGGACGACGGGGTCCGCGGGGGCGCGCTCGGGTAGGGAGGTCACCGCCCTCCATCGGCGCCGCACGCCCCACCGTGAGCGGCCGGGCC
>JAAYBP010000505.1 GCA_012730075.1 Acidimicrobiales bacterium
CTGGACGTCGCCGCCTCGACGAGCAGGGCGTGGGTCCCGGCCGCGGCGGACCCGTGCAGCCGGCCGGCGACGGTGGCCAGCCCGGCGGCCAGGCAGGCCGGGGCGGGCGCCCGCACCGAGGCGGCGGCCCGGACGGCGAGCGTGCTCGTCGCCAGCTCGTGGTCGGCGAGCAACACGAGGGCGCGGTCGACGGCGGCGCGCAGCACGGCCGGAGCTCCGGGCCGCCACGAGCGGGCGAGACGGTCGGCGATCGATCCCCGGTGGGCGCGATCGAGGTCGGCGACCACGCCGATCAGGCGTCGGGCGGCGGTGGGTGCGTCGTCGTCGGGATGGCGGGCGCCGACGACCGCCGACACCGTGAGCAGCCGGGCGAGCGGCGCGGCATCAGGTGCGAGCGCCACCGCGGCGCGGGCCGCCGTCACGTCGTCGGCCGCCGGTGTCGGCCATCGCACCGGCGCGGTGGGGAGCGAGCCGGTCCACAGCAGCTCGGCGGCCTGTTCGAAGGTGGCCGTGCGGGCCAGCTCCGTCACGTCGTGGCCCCGATAGCGCACCGTCTCGTCGTCGAGGCGGGTGACGGCCGATGCGATCTGGACGTCGATCGTCGGCAGCGGTCGGCTCGGCGCCCGCCGGGCCCGGGACCGCAGCCGCTCGACGTCCTCGGCCGCGTACAGCGACGACCGGCCGTCGGGTCCGGCCCGGCGCTCGATGAGCCCCCGGCTGACGTAGGCGTAGAGGGTCGGCTTGCTGACACCCAGGCGGCGGGCGGCCTCCGGAGCGCGGAGGTACAGCGACATGCTCGGAGCATCGCGGCTCTGGCTGATCGGATCAACGTTGATCAGATCAACGTTGATCCGCCTTCGGTATGGGGCGACGATCGGAGCATGACCAGAGACGACGACCCGGCGATCACCGCCGACATGACCCGCCCCGATTCCGACCCGCTCGCCCCCGCCGATCCCGGGCTCGCGCCTCGGGTCCCTGCCGCCGACGCGGCCACCGGCGCTTCCGGGCTCCACGTGAAGGCCAGCCCCGATCCCGACCCCGCCCCCGCCCGGAGCGCCGGGTCCGTGCCCGGGCTCGACGTGCCCGCCGGGCTGAACGGCGTGGCGGTGGCCGCCACGGAGGTGGGCGACGTGCGGGGTGCCGAGGGCTTCTTCCACTACCGCGAGCACGACGCGACCACCCTCGCCCGGACCCGCACGTTCGAGGAGGTGTGGCACCTGTTCGTGTACGGCCACCTGCCCGACGAGGACGAACGGGCGGCGTTCCGGGCCAAGGTCACCGACCGTCGCTTCGTGCCCGACGCCCTCGACCCGGTCGTCGCCGCCGTCGGAGCGCTCGACGCCCCTCCGCTCGCGCGCCTCTCGTCGGTCGTCTCCGCCGGCCGGAACGAGCTGGGCCTGGCCCCGCTCCTGGATCTCGACGGGAAGCGCCGCCGCTCGCAGGGCCTGACGCTCGCCGCCTTCGTGCCCTCGGCGGTCGCCGCCCTCCACCGGACGTCGCAGGGGCTCACGCCGGTGGCGCCCGATCCGTCCCTCGGTCACGTGGCCTCCTACCTCCACGAGGCGACCGGTGAGCTGCCCCACCCCGCCCACGTCCGGGCGCTGGAGCAGTACCTGATCGCCACGATCGACCACGGGTTCAACGCCTCGACGTTCACCGCCCGGGTCGTGGCCAGCACCGGCGCCGACCTCGCCGACGTGGTGGCCGGGGCGCTGGGCTCGCTCGCCGGCCCGCTCCACGGCGGGGCCCCGGGGCGGGCGCTCGACGCGCTCGACGCGATCGGCACGCCGGAGCGGGCGGCCGACTTCGTCCGGAGCGAGGTCGCCGCCGGCCGCCGGATCATGGGCTTCGGCCACGCCGTGTACCGCAACGTCGACCCGCGCTCGACGCTGATGCGGGAGGTCGCCCTCGGCCTCGGCGGGGAGCTGGTCGAGCGGGCGGTGGCGGTCGAGGCGGCGATCCTCGACGCGCTCGCCGAGCTGAAGCCGGACCGGGCCCTGCCGTCCAACGTCGAGTACTACGCCGGCGTGGTCATGGCGTCGGTCGGCCTGCCCCGGGAGATGTTCACGCCGACCTTCGCCGTCAGCCGCACCGTCGGGTGGTGCGCCCACGC
>JAAYBP010000506.1 GCA_012730075.1 Acidimicrobiales bacterium
CCGATGCCGTCGTCGGTGACCTCGACGACGAGGTCGGGACCGGTGTCGGCGACGACGACCCGGGCGCGGGACGCCCCGCTGTGGCGGGCGACGTTGGTGAGCGCCTCGGAGATCACGAAGTAGGCGATGCCCTCGATCGACGGCGGCGCCCGGTGGGTCACGCGCACGTCGACCTCGACCGGGACGGGGGCACGGCCGGCGAGGCCGGCGACGGCGGCGGCCAGCCCGCGGTCGGTCAGCACCGGCGGGTGGAGGCCGCGGGCCAGGTCGCGCAGCTCCACGAGTGCGTTCTTGGCCTCCCGGTGCGCCTCGTCGACCAGGGCCCGCGCCGCCTCGGGGTCGGAGTCGAGCTTCTCCTTGGCGAGGCCGAGGCTCATCGCCAGCGCGACCAGGCGCTGCTGGGCGCCGTCGTGGAGGTCGCGCTCGATGCGGCGGCGCTCGACCTCGGCGGCGTCGATCACGTCGGCCCGGCTGGCCTCGAGCGTTCCGACCCGGCGGCGCAGGGCGTCGGCGTCGACGCCCCCGAGGAGGCCGTCGGCCATCCCGATCGCGAGGCGGCTGAGCGCCCGCGACACCCACGGGGCGAGGAACAGGAGCACGACGCCGACGCCGGCGGCCACAAGCGCGGGGGTGCCGGGTTCGATCCGCCACCACCCGATCCGGGCCCGACCGGCGGGGCTGTCGCCTACGTAGAGCGGCAGCGTCACCAGGGCGAGGCCGGCGGCCCACGCGCCGAGGGCGACGGCGGCGAGGAGCAGCGACGCCGGGAGGTGGGCGAAGTGGTAGCCGATCTCCTTCCACGTGGCGCCCGACATGATCCACGCCCAGGCCCGCCGCCACCAGGGGCCGTCGTGGTGGCGGTCGGGGGACGTGATGACGACCCCGGTGAGGGCGGCGATGCGGAAGCGCTCGAGGTGACCGGCGATCCACGCCCCGACCACCAGGGCGCCGAACCCGACGACCGACAGGGGGACGAACGGGAGGGTGACGACCGTGGTCAGCGCGAGGCCGACGACCGGCAGTGAGATCGCCAACGCCGCGAACGGCCCCGAGGCGAGGTGGGCGACCGCCTGCCACGTGCGCGGGTGCACCGGTCCGAGGAGCGCCTGGCCGACGACGCGGGCCCACGAGGGGCGTCGGGCGTCGGGCGCGGCGGTGGTCATGCCGCCAACCTACGAACCCGGCCGGGGACCGACCATCCGGCCCGCCGCCGGACCGGGGGTGGGGCTGTCCCCCGGGTAGCCGCGGGCAGAATCGGCGGCGTGACCTCCGAGGACGACCCGAAGGACCCGTTCCGCCTCGGCGACGACCCGGGCTGGCGCTTCGCCGATCGCCGGGCCGACGCCCTCGTCGCTCTCCGCTACGTGTTCGCCGCCCTGGCGGTGGGCCTGGTCGTGGTCGGCGGGATCGTCGCCTGGCTGGCGCAGTCGCGCGAGCCGCGCGATCCGGCGGTCACCGCCGAGGCGGCCGTCGCCGGCGTCGTCGTGGTCGGTCTGCTCTCGCTCGTCTACGTCCGGTTCGTGCCCGTACGACTCGACTGCCGGGACGAGCTCGCCCTCGCCCGGTCGTGGCGGGCCCGGTCCTTCGCCCGGTGGTCGGCGTCGGGCACCCCCGCGCTGGCGGGCCTGGCGGCCTTCGCCCTCCACGGCGCACCCGCGCTCTACTCGCTCGGCCTGGCGTTCAGCGCCGTCGGCGCGGCGGTGTCGGGTCCGTTCCACGCCAACCTCGTGCGCGACCAGGAGACGCTCGCCCGCCGCGAGTGCGCCATCGCGCTCGTGCCCGCCCTGCGCCGCCCCGTCGACCCCGGGCGGTAGCCGGGGTCGACGGGGGACGGCGTCGAGGGCGGGGCCGGGGCGGTCCCGATCAGGCGGGCGCGGCGCCGTAGTCGTCGTGGCTGACGAGCAGCACCCGCAACTCGAGGTCGCCCTGGGTGCGCAGGACCTCGCTCCAGGCGGTCCGTTCGTCGGGGCTCGGCTCCCGGTCGAGCAGCGCCCCCGTGATCGTGTCGACGCGGACGCCGCGGACCTCGGCCGAACCGAACACCCGCGACCCGACGAGCGACCGGCTCATGGCCTCGCCGTCGACCCGCTCGATCCACCAGGCGCGCCCGGCCGCGTCGGGCAGCCGGTGCGCCAGGCGCAGGAAGACCTGGTCGACGAACGCGCCGGTGTCCTGACCGGCCTGGTCGAGGAACTCGGCCGACCCGACGAGCTGCGACACGAGCACCCGCTCGCTTCCGTTGCGGGCGCGCAGGTCGGTGATCCACCAGGCGCGCTCCGCGGCGCCCGGGCTCCGCTCGACGAGCGCCAGGTACCAGGCGTCGACGACCCGTCCGAGGTGGTCGTCGGAGCGGGCGATCTGCCGGGCGACCGAGGCCCGGCTGGCGCCCCCGTCGAGGCGGCCGACCCAGAAGTCGAGGCCGCCCGCGTCGGCCGGCCGGCCGAGCAGGTCGCGGTAGACCCGATCGACCCACTCGGCGTCGCCGACCGGACCGTCACCGGTGACGGTCAGCGGGGCCTCGACGAGGGTCGTGCCGGGTAGCCCGGAGGCGTCGACCTCGGTGGTGATCGTTCCGTCGCCGACGAACGCGCCCTCGACCTCGACGGTGTAGGTCAGCGTCTCGCCGTCGGTCGGCTCGGTGCTGGTGACGACGAGGTCCCCGGTCGGCGGCGTGTCGACCGTCGACTGCCCGCCCGAGCCGTTCTCGTTCTCGGCGCCGATCACGAGCGGTTCGCTCAGACCGGTCAGGTCGGGCCGGGCGTCGGCGGGATAGGTGAACGAGATGTCCTGCGCGCCCCCGGAGCCGATCCAGACCTGGAAGCGCTTCTCGACGGTGCTGCCCCACGGGTGGACGCTCCACTCGACGACGATCCAGCTGTCGGTTCCGTCGGTGAGCGTCGCGACGTAGATGCCGGTGGCGTCGGTGCCGTCGAGGTCGCTCCAGAA
>JAAYBP010000507.1 GCA_012730075.1 Acidimicrobiales bacterium
CCCGCTGCTCGTCCACCCGGAGCGGGCCCCCCGCGACGCGACCCCCCACGACCTGCGGACCCGGTCCCTCGGGCTCGACGTCCGCGATGTCGACGGGACGCCCGAGGTCGTCGCCCGCGCGGCCGGCGCGCGACCCGATCCCTCCGCCGACCCGGTCGAGGTGGCCGCCGGCACCAGCGCCGGGATCCTCGTCAGCACCGACCACTACCGCGAGGCGGGCGGGCTGGCGGCGATGCACGACCTCGACGCCGCCCTGTTCGACCTGTGCGCCCGGCTCCGGGCCGGCTCGTCGCGCGTGCTCGCGGTCCCCGCGGCGGGGCTGGCCGACCACCGGCCCGTCGCCTCCCTCTCCGCGCTCACCCGTCCGATCGAGGACGTCCCCGACTGGGGTCGCGTCGTCGAGCGGCAGGAGACGACGCTCCACCAGCTCGCCCACCACACGCCGGTCACCGAGCACCTGCTGGTGCACGTCACCGTCGCCGCCCCGTCGACCCGGGTCGCCCACCGGTGGGGCGACTGGCACCTGGCCGAGGCGCTGGCCGGCGGGCTCCGGCGCCAGGGGCACTCGGTGCACCTCCACACCCTGGGCAATCCGGTCGAGGAGGGCGAACGTCCCGGCGACGTCCACCTGGTCCTCCGCGGCAACGCCCCGGTCGCCCGCCGGGGAGCGGCCCGCCACGTGCTCTGGATCATCAGCCACCCCGAATCGGTGTCGACCGAGGAGTGCGACGAGGCCGACCTGGTGCTGGTCGCGTCGTCGTCGTTCGCCGAGGCCCTGCGCACCCGTACGTCGACGCCGGTCGAGGTGGTGCTCCAGGCCACGGACCCCCACCGGTTCCGGCCGCTGGCGCCCGATCCCCGCCACGCCCACGCCGTCGCCGTCGTGGCGATGACGCGCCACGTGTTCCGACCCGTCGTACGCGACGCGATCTCGGTCGGCCTGCGCCCGGCGATCTACGGGGCGGACTGGCGCGACCTCGTCGACCCCGATCTGATCGTCGCGCCGTACGTGCACAACCACCGGCTGCCCGTCGTGTACTCGTCGGTCGGGGTGCTGCTGAACGACCACTGGGACACCATGCGAGGATGGGGGTTCGTGTCGAACCGCCTCTACGACGCCCTCGCGTGCGAAACCCCGATCGTCTCGGACCACCTGCCGGAGATCCCCGACCTGTTCGGCGACGCCGTGGCCACCTACGTCGAGCCCGACGACCTGGCCCGGGCCGTCGACGCCGCGCTCGAGGATCCCGTCGCCGCCCGGCGGCGCGCCGCCGAGGGCCGTCTGATCGTCGCCGGCGCCCACACGTTCGACCACCGGGCCCGCGAGGTGGTCGACCTGTTCGCCCGCCACGGGCTGGTGCGCCTCCGATGAGCCGACGGCGCTGGATCGGACTCCTCGTCGGCGTGCTCACGCTCGTCGTGCCGGCCTGCAGCGACGCCTACACGCAGGCCGAGAAGGACGCGACCGACGACGGGGTCGACCCCCGCGTCGTCACCGTCTTCTTCGCCGAGCGGTACGGGGACGCGATCAACCGGATGCTCGACCGGTACGAGAGCACCGACGCCCACGTCCGCTTCGTGCGGGCCCTGGTCACGGAGCCGGACGTGCCCGATCGCGTGCGCGAGAACTCGAGCCCGTCGGTGTGGATCGGCGACGCCACCGCGCTCGACGACGCGGGCGACGCCGGCCCGGTCGACGCCGCCGTCACCGTCGGCGGAGAGCCGCTCGTGGTCGCGATGCGGTCCCCGTTGGCCGAGGATCGGCCGGGCCTGGCCGCCTTCGCCGCCGGCGGCGAGCTCGAGACGATCCTCTGCGAGGCGTCCTGCGCGGCGCTGGTCCAGACGGCGATGGAGTCCGCCGGGGTCACGGCCGCCCCCGCCCGGACCGTCCCGAGCGCGGCGGAGGCGATGACGGCCGTCCTGGACGGCGACGCCGACATCACCGTGGTCCCGAACTCCTACGGCGCCGGGCTCTTCCCCCGCATCGCCCAGCAGGGGTTCTCCGACGACCCGCCGCTGGCGCCGATCGAGCTCCGCCGTTGGGGGCGCTCGGACGTGTCGGTCGAGTTCTTCGACTGGCTGGCGGGACCGGCCCTCCCGGCCCTCGCGGCCCTGCTCGAGCTCCGCACGATCACCTGATGCACGCGGGGGACGCTCGCGGCCGATCCGCTAGGTTGGCCCGGATGCGCAGGGTGCCGATGTCGTGAGCGTCAGTGTCATCACGACGGTCTTCAACGCCGAGTCCTCGATCCGCGCCACCGTCGAGAGCATCCTCGCCCAGGATCACCAGGACTTCGAGTACGTCATCGTCGACGACGGGTCGACCGACGGCACCCTCGACGTGCTGGCCGACATCGGCGACGACCGCATCCGGGTGATCCAGCTCAAGGACCGCCTGGGGCGGGCGCGGGCCCTCAACGTCGCGGTCACCGAGTCGTCCAACCCCCTGCTCGTCAACATCGACGCCGACGACGCCGCCTTCCCCACCCGCATCTCGGTGCAGGCGGAGATGATGAAGGCCGACCCCGAGCTCGGGCTGGTCGGGGGCAGCTACCTCACCCTCGACGAGGCCGGGGTGGCGTGGGTCGTGCGCCCGCCGACCGCTCACGACGAGATCACCGCGTGCTTCGCCACGCACTTCCCGATGTGCCACTCCGCGGTCACCTACCGCCGCGAGGCGCTCACCGAGGCCGGTGGGTTCAACCCGATCCACCGCTCCCGCATCGACTTCGACGCGTGGGTCCGGATCCTCGCCGGCCGGTGGCGGGTCGCCCAGACCGACGAGATCGTCGCGGTCCACACCAAGTACCCGACGTCGCACTTCGCCCGCGAGTTCTCCACCGGGCGGTCATCGGTCGAGCTGCTGCACCGGAACCTCACCGCCTGCCGCGAGCTGGAGCTGGGTCGTTCCTCCTACGCCAAGGCGATGGCCCGGTTCGCGTACTCGCTCACCCGCACCCCGAAGCTCGGTCGCCGTCCCCTCTACGGCAGCCCGCCCGACGAGGC
>JAAYBP010000508.1 GCA_012730075.1 Acidimicrobiales bacterium
GTGTCGATCCTGATGGTCGAGCAGAACGCCCGCCGGTGCCTCCAGATCTGCGACCGGGCCTACGTGCTCGACCAGGGCACCAACGCCTACACCGGCACCGGCCAGGAGCTCCTGAACGACCCGAAGGTCATCGAGCTCTACCTCGGCACCCTCGCCCGCGCCTGACGCACGCGGAACGGCCCCCGGATCGCTCCGGGGGCCGTTCCCTGGTTCGGTCAGCGGGGGTCGGGGCCCCGCCGGATCACCGGATCAGTTGTCGGCGTCGAAGGACTCGCCGGTGGCGTTGCCCATGTTGCCGTCGCTGCCGTAGATGGCGACGTCGGCCGGGCCGTAGCCCTGCTTGATGAGCTCGGACACGATGCGGGCCGACTCCTCGAAGCCGAAGATGGCGATGGCGTCGGGGTCGGTGGCGACGATCTCGTTGACCTCGGCCTCGAACGTCTGCACGTCCGGGGCGTAGGCCACCGTGGTCGTCACCTCGCCGCCGGCGTCGGTGAAGGACGAGTTGAAGTCCTCGGCCAGACCGTTGCCGTACGAGTCGTCCAGGTTGATGATGGCGACCGTGCTGTTGCCGTCCTCGGCGACGACGTCGGCGAGCACCGCACCCTGGAGGATGTCCGACGGGGCGTTGCGGTAGTAGAGGCCCTTGTCGTCGTAGGTGGTGAGGTCCTTCGACGTGTTGGCCGGCGAGAACATGGTGATGCCCTCGTTGACCACGGCGTCGATGACGGTGAGCGTCACGCCCGAGGAGGCGGCGCCGATGATGGCGTCGACGCTCTCGGACTTCAGGCGGTCGACCGACTGGCTGGCGATGTCGGTGGTGGTGTCACCCGAGTCGGCGAGGCTCAGCTCGACGTCCTGGCCGTTGAAGCCACCGTTCTCGTTGATCTCGGCCACGGCGACCTCCACGCCCGCGACCTCGGGCGGTCCGAGGAAGGCCAGGTTCCCGGTCTCCGGCAGCAGGGTGCCCAGCTTGAGCACACCGTCGCCGGCCCGGTCGACCTCGACCTCCTGGATCGGGATGTCCGCCGCCGCCGGGTCGGCGTCGATGACCTTGAACGTCGTCAGCTCGTCGTCGATCCGGTTGTCCCCACCGAACTCGAGGACGGCGTAGGAGCCCTGCATCGGGTCGCCGTTGCCGTCCATGTCGAGCGGACCGGAGATGCCGTCGTAGTCGAAGTCGGTCCCGGCCTGGGCCAGGGCGAGGCAGTCGGCGTAGGTCGTGCACTTCTCGCCGCCGCGGGTGACCTCGACGATCTCGGCGGCGTGGGCGCTGCCGTCGTCGCCGGCCACCTGGGCGGCCAGGGCGATCACGATCGCCGCGTCGTAGGACTCCGGGCCGTAGTTGAAGTCGACGAGGTCGGGGTCGGCCTCGAGCATCCGATCCTGGAACTCCTCGACCTGCGGAGTCGTCTCCGGGCTGGGCGTGGTGCCCCGCCAGCCGGCCAGGCTGGCGGCGTCCTGTTCGGTGTCGGTATCCCCGTCGCCGTCGTCGCCGTCGCCGCTCGAATCGTCGCTGCCACAGGCCGCGGCGGCGAGGACCAACGCGAACAGCACGGCGAAGAGCCGCATGAGCACGCTCTTGTCACGCATGTGTCTTGGTTCCTTCCGGTGTGTCTCCCGACGAGGGGTCCCCCGCGTCGACCGCGGCATGGTACGCGGAACCCCCGGGCGTTGCCGGTGATAGGGCGTCTCGTCACCCGATGTTCACGATCGCGGCCCACCGCCGGGCCGTCGGTCGGCCGGGCCGGGCGGGGCCAGGTCGATCGGCGTCCAGGTCGGGAACGTCACGTACGCGACGCCGAGGTGGTCGGCGATCCGGCCCTGGTCGCGGAGGCGGTCCAGGCAGGGACGGACGGCCTCGGCCCCGCCGGCGAGGGCGGCGTACTCGGCGACCGACAGCAGCAGCGGACCGTCGGCGTCGCCGGGGCGGATCACCGCGTCGACCTCGAGGGTCGGCCGGCACGGCGCCCGGCCGTCGACCACCGAGCAGTGGTACACGATGCCCTCGAACAC
>JAAYBP010000092.1 GCA_012730075.1 Acidimicrobiales bacterium
GCCTCGGTCATGGCCGCCATCATCCGGGCGGCGAGCCCCGATCCCCGCTGGTCGGGCATCACCATCACGCCCGCCACGCCGCCGCACGGCACCGCCCGGCCGCCGAACCACTGGCGGAACCGGTGGGCGGCGACGTGGCCGACCAGGCGGTCGCCGTCGTACGCGGCCACCGCCTCCTCCGGCGGGATCGGCCTCTGCTCCAGGACCATCTCGGGACGGGGACCGCCGAAGGAGTGCGCACCCAGGTCGGCGAGCTGATCCAGGTCGTCGGGGTCGAGCGTCCGGATCTCCACGGCCATGGGTCCGGACCGTAACGCCGGTCCTGACCCGGCCACCGGTCAGTTCCGTCCGCCTGCTCGGTCGGAGGCGAAGGCCGAGGCGGCGGGCGGCACGGCGGGGGAAGCTCGGTCGGGGCGTGCCACGATGGGCGCCATGGCCGACGCCGACCGCCTCTACTTCCGCCAGCTCCTCGCCGGGCTCGACGTCGCGGGCGACGACTTCATCGCCCAGCAGATGGTCAACTTCGTGTACCTGGTCGGCGACCGCGAGACCGGCGAGGCGGTCGCCATCGACCTGGCCTACGACGTGCCCGGGGTGCTCGACGTGCTCGCCGCCGACGGGATGCGCCTGGTCGGGGCGCTCGCCACCCACTACCACCCCGACCACGTGGGCGGGAACCTGATGGGCCACGAGATCTCGGGGCTGGCCGACCTGCTCGACCGCCAGGAGGTCCCGGTGCACGTGCAGGCCGACGAGGTCGAGTGGGTGACCCGGGCAACCGGCGTCGGCGCCGACCAGCTCGTCGGGCACGCCAGTGGCGACGTCGTGACCGTCGGCGACATCCCGATCACCCTCATCCACACCCCGGGGCACACGCCGGGCAGCCAGTGCTTCCTGGTCGAGGGCCGCCTCGTAGCCGGCGACACGCTGTTCCTCGACGGCTGCGGGCGCACCGACCTGCCGGGCAGCGACCCGGAGCAGATGTACCTGTCGCTCACGCAGCGGCTCACCCAGGTCCCCGACGACGCCGTGCTCTTCCCCGGTCACCTCTACTCCGAGAAGCCGTCGGCCCCGATGGGCGAGGTGCGTCGCCGCAACGTCGTGTTCCGCCCGCAGACCGCGGAGCAGTGGATGACGATGTTCGCCCCGAGCTGAACCCCCGGCCGGGAGGCGCGGCTCAGTCGAGGCGCGTCGCCAGCCAGTCGACGACGCGAGCCCAGACGGGCGCGTCGGGGTCGATCACGTCGAGGTGGGTGGCCCCGTCGACCACGTCGAGGACGACCTCGTCGCCCGCGGCACGGGCCCGGTCGGCGAACGTGCTCGCCTGCTCGACCGGCACCAGCGGGTCGGCCGCGCCGTGGACCAGCCGCACCGGCACCCCGACCGGGAGCCGCTCGATCGGCGACGCCAGCAGGTAGCGGTCGCCGCCGGACGTCGTCGACGCTCCCATCAACTCGTCGACCGCGCCGTCGCCGAGGTCGAGGATCGACCCCGCGGCCAGGTTGGTCATCGCCGCCAGGCCCACGACCGCGTCGGGCCGGACGACCGGCCCCGCCCCCGGAGCGGCGTCGGGGAGGCCGGGGCGCCCGGCCGCCCACAGGGCGAGGGTGCCGCCACTGCCGTGGCCGACGACCGCCACCCGGGAGGCGTCGATCGGCTCGTCCTCGGCGAGGCCGGCGAGGTGGTCGATCGCCGCGGCCACCGCTACGAACGTCGACGGCCACCCGGCGCCGTCGTCCAGCGGGGCGACGTCGACGTTCCAGGTCGCCCAGCCCCGCTCGACGAGCCCCGGGACCAGCGGGTCGAGGTCGTGGCGGTCGGGGCCGGGCCGCCAGAAGCCGCCGTGGAGGAGCACGACCACCGGCGCCGGCGCGGTCGCCCCCTCGGGGAGGGTCAGCTCCGCCCGGCCGTCGTCGCCGAACGCGATCTCGCGTCCCCCGGAGGAGGTCGCCCCGCCGTCGGATCCATCGTCGGGCCCGCCGTCGGATCGGTCGTCGCCCCCGTCGTCGCCCGTGCACGCGCCGAGGAGCCCGGCACCGAGGGACGCCGCGCCCACCGCCGCCCCGATCAGACCGACCGCCTCGCGCCGGGTGAGGCGCGCCGGTCCCTCCTCGTCGCCCGGCGCCATCGGCCCAGCGTGCCACGGGCCGCCGCCCGCACGGTGCCGGGGACGCCGCGGCGCCCGACGCCGGCCCCGATGCCCGGACCCCGGACACCGTGGTCCCGACGCGCTTACGATGCGCCGACGGGAGGCCGTGGCCTCCCCCCGGCACCCGCCGGGCCCCCCAAAAGGAGAACCCCATGGGCTTCCTGGACAAGTTCAAGAAGAGCGCCGAGGACGGCGTCGACAAGGCCAAGGACGCCGTCGCCGACAACGCCGACAAGGTGAACGACGGCATCGACAAGGCGGCCGACTTCGTCGACGACAAGACCGGCGGCAAGCAC
>JAAYBP010000509.1 GCA_012730075.1 Acidimicrobiales bacterium
GAGGAAGCGGGCGCACATGTCCTCGACCTCGGCCCGGGCGGCGTCCTCGGACTCCGCGGTCACCTCGAAGCGGATCGCCTTGCCCACCCGGACCCCCGAGACGCCACCGAACCCCAGGGCCGGCAGCGATCGCTCGATCGTCTGACCCTGCGGGTCGGCGATGCCCGTCCGGGGGCTCACCTCCACCAGCACGTCGAACTTCACGAGCCCCGACGGTACCGTCTCGGCATGGCCGCCCGACACATCGAGCTGCGCCACGCGCCCGGGCGGGGCCCGCTCGGAGACCTCATGACGGGAGCGGTCATCGACGGCGACGAGCTCGCCCTGCCGCCGTCGCTGGTCGGTCGGCTCGACGCCTGGCACCGACGGTGGGACGGGGCGGTCGACGCGGTCGACCCCGACGTGGTGCTCGTCGAGCGGTGGGTCATCGACGAGCTGGGCCGCGACGGCGCCCGCATCTGGCGGGCGCTGCTGGGC
This sequence comes from Acidimicrobiales bacterium, assembly GCA_012730075.1. Classification (GTDB taxonomy): domain Bacteria; phylum Actinomycetota; class Acidimicrobiia; order Acidimicrobiales; family Iamiaceae; genus Iamia. The sequence continues at coordinate 478 of JAAYBP010000509.1, forward strand.
CTCCTGCCGCCGCAGCGGTTCACGGTCTCCTACCGCCACCGCGACGTCCGCTACTCGGACCCCGAGGAGCTGCCGATCGAGTGGCGGTTCTGACCGCCGGGACGGGCGATCCGGCGGTCAGGCCCCCGGCCAGTCGGCGAGGGACCGCCCGGTGATGCGCTCGTAGGCCTCGCGGTACCGCGCCGCCGTCGCCGCCACGACCTCGGGGGGGAGCGCCGGCGGCGGCGGGGTCTTGTCCCAGTCGAGGGTCTCGAGGTGGTCGCGCACCGGCTGCTTGTCGAACGAGGGTGGGGTCGTACCGGGCCGCCACGAGTCGGCCGGCCAGAACCGCGAGGAGTCGGGGGTGAGCACCTCGTCGCCGAGCACCAACTCCCCGTCGATCAGCCCCAGCTCGAACTTGGTGTCGGCGATGACGATGCCTCGCGCCGCCGCCCACTCGGCCCCCCGCCGGTAGAGCTCGAGCGAGACGTGACGGGCCCGCTCGGCCAGGTCGCGCCCGATGAGGTCGACCGCGTCGTCGAAGGAGATGTTCACGTCGTGGTCGCCGACCTCCGCCTTGGTCGACGGGGTGAACACCGGCTCGGGCAGTGCGGCCGACTCGAGCAGGTCGCCGGGCAGCGGCGCGCCGTTCATCGTCCCCGAGGCGCGGTACTCCTTCCACGCCGAGCCGGTGATGTAGCCGCGGACGATGCACTCGATCGGCAGCATCTCGGCCCGGCGGCACAGCATGACGCGGCCGGCGAGGGAGCGGTCCCGCGCCCCGTCGGGCAGGTCGGCCAGGTCGGTGGAGATCAGGTGGTTGGGGACGACGTCGGCGAGGTGCTGGAACCAGAACGCCGACATGGCGGTGAGCACCCGGCCCTTGTCGGGGATCGGCTCGGCGAGGACGACGTCGAACGCCGACAGGCGGTCGGAGGTCACCATGAGCAGGCGATCGTCGCCCGCGTCGTAGATGTCCCGGACCTTGCCGGACGAGAGGTGGGGCAGCGAGATCTCGGTCATCGGGTCCGACGCTAACGGTCGTACCGCCCCCGCCCTCGGTCCGCCCGCAGCGATCGCTAGAGGATGGCGCCGGGCGTGTAGCGGGCGGCCTCCGGGTCGGCGGCCACGAGCCGCTCGACCGCGGCGGCCAGCTCCCGGACCTGGGCCGGGGCCCGTCCGACGAAGGTGAGCGGGTCGGCCACCACCGCGTCGACGGCGGCCGGGTCGAGCCCGAGGCGCTCGTCGGCGCCGAGCCGGTCGAGCAGGTCGTTCTCGGCGGTGGCCTTCTCGCGCATCTCGAGGGCCACGGCGACGGCGTGCTCCTTGATCGCCTCGTGGGCGACCTCGCGGCCGACACCCGCGCGCACCGCGGCCATCA
>JAAYBP010000510.1 GCA_012730075.1 Acidimicrobiales bacterium
CAGGCGGCCACCGGCTACGTGACCTACGAGGGCGACGACCGCTTCTCGCTCCCGCCCGAGCACACCGTCGTGCTGACCGACGAGCACAGCCCGGCCTGCGTCATCGGCGCGTTCGAGACGGCCCTCGCCGCGGTGCGCTCGACCGACCGGCTCACCGAGGCCTTCCGCACCGGCGACGGGGTCGGTTGGGGAGAGCACCACCACGACCTGTACGAGGGCTGCGAGCGGTTCTTCCGCCCCGGCTACGAGGCCAACCTGATGTCGACGTGGATCCCGGCCCTCGCCGGCGTGGAGGAGCGCCTCCGCGCCGGCGCGACCGTCGCCGACGTCGGGTGCGGGCACGGCGCGTCGACCGTGCTGATGGCCGACGCCTACCCGGCGTCGACCTTCGTCGGCTTCGACGCCCACCCCGAGTCGATCGCCGCCGCCCGCACCCGGGCGACCGAGGCGGGTGTCTCGGACCGGACGACGTTCGAGGTGCGCACCGCCCAGGAGGTCACCGGCGCGTTCGACCTGGCGTGCTGCTTCGACTGCCTGCACGACATGGGCGATCCCGTCGGCGCCCTGCGCGCCCTGCGCGGCGCGATCGCCCCCGGCGGCACGGTCATGCTCGTCGAGCCGATGGCGGGCGACCGGATCGAGGACAACCTCAACCCGGTCGGCGCCGCGTACTACGGCTTCTCGACGCTCCTCTGCACGCCGAGCTCGCTGTCCCAGGACGTCGGCGCCGCGCTCGGCGCCCAGGCCGGGGAGGCCCGGCTGTCCCGGGTGGCGGCCGAGGCCGGCTTCACCTCGGTGCGCCGGGTCGCCGAGACGCCGTTCAACATCGTCCTCGAGCTCACCACCTGAGCCCCGGACCGGCATTGGGGTGGACGGCCGGTGGCGGGTGCGCGATCATCGGCGGCGATGTCCGTCGGCGACCGTCTCGTAGTCCTCTCCTAGAGCGCACGCCCGCCGACATCCCGCGTGCGCTCCCACGGCCTCCCCTTCGGGGAGGTCGTCGTCGTTTTCGCCCACGCGGCCCGCAACCCCCATCATCTGAGCAACGAGGAAGACGAGGAGACCCACCGATGGACCTGAACGGAGGTCAGAGCCTGATCCGTGCCCTCGAGACCGAGGGCGTGGAGGTGATCTTCGGGTTGCCCGGCGGCGCCATCCTCCCGGTGTACGACCCGGTGATCGACTCGCCGATCCGCCACATCCTCGTGCGCCACGAGCAGGGGGCGGGCCACATGGCCGAGGGCTACGCCCACGCGACCGGCCGACCGGGCGTCGCCATGGTCACGTCCGGTCCCGGGGCCACCAACATCGTCACCCCGCTCGCCGACGCCTACATGGACTCGGTGCCGATGGTCTGCATCACCGGGCAGGTGCCGCGCGCCGCGATCGGCACCGATGCCTTCCAGGAGTGCGACATCACCGGCATCACCCAGGCGGTGACCAAGCACAACTTCCTCGTCACCTCGGCCGACGACATCCCGCTGGTGATCCGCCAGGCGTTCCACCTCGCCACCACCGGTCGCCCCGGCCCCGTCCTGGTCGACATCCCGAAGGACATCGTCGACCCGACCAGCCCCCACTCGGCCACCGGGTGGGACTGGCCGTCCGACGAGGAGGTCGCCCGGTCGCTGCCCGGCTACCGCCCCGCCACCACGGGCGACCCCGAGGCCATCGAGCGGGCGGCGGACCTCATCATGGAGGCTCACCGGCCGGTGCTCTACGTCGGCGGCGGCATCCTCAAGGCCCGCGCCGCCGAGGCGCTCCTCGAGCTGGCCGACCTCACCGGCATCCACGTCGTCACCACGCTGATGGCGCGGGGCGCGTTCCCCGACGACCACGACCTGTGCCTCGGCATGCCGGGCATGCACGGCAACTACACCGCGGTCACCGCGATGCAGCGCGCCGACCTGCTGGTCGCCCTCGGGGCCCGCTTCGACGACCGGGTCACCGGCAAGGTCGCCGGGTTCGCGCCCGACGCCCAGGTGGTCCACGTCGACATCGACGCCGCCGAGCTGGGTAAGGTTCGTCGCCCCGACGTCGCCATCCAGGGCGACTGCCGGCTGGTGATCGAGGACCTCGTCGCCGCCCTCCGCCGCCGGGTCGCCGACGGCGTCTCGTCGCCCGACCGTCGCCCGTGGCGCTCGTCGATCAGCGGCTGGCAGGAGCGCTACCCGCTCGCCTACGAACCCGCCGCCGAGGGCGACCAGCTCAAGCCGCAGATGGTCCTCGAGCACCTGCGGGACTCGGTGCCCGACGACACGATCCTCGCCTCGGGCGTCGGCCAGCACCAGATGTGGGCCAGCCAGTACTGGCGGTTCCGCCACCCCTACACGTGGGTCAACTCCGGGGGCCTCGGCACGATGGGCTTCTCGGTGCCCGCCGCCATCGGGGCCAAGGTCGGTCGCCCCGACCGCATGGTGTGGGCGGTCGACGGCGACGGCTGCTTCCAGATGACCGCCCAGGAGCTGGTCACCGCGTCCGCCGAGCGCATCCCGGTCAAGGTCGCCATTCTGAACAACGCCTACCTCGGCATGGTCCGCCAGTGGCAGGAGATGTTCTACGAGGAGCGCTACTCCGAGGTGTACCTGTCGCCCGACCTGCCCGACTACGTGCAGTGGGCCGAGGCGATGGGCTGCGTCGGCATCCGTGTCGAGTCGCCCGAGGAGGTCCAGCCGGCGATCGACAAGGCGAACGACGTCGACGACCGTCCCGTCGTCGTCGAGTTCCGCACCGACAGCCGCGAGAAGGTGTTCCCGATGGTGCCGTCCGGCAAGTCGAACGACGAGATCCAGGTGCCGCCGTTCCAGGCGGGCCACGGGGTCGGCACCGGGGAGGGGGGCAACTGATGGCCGCCGATCCCGTGCCGGCCGGTCCGGTCGGGCACCACGTCCTGTCGGTGCTCGTCGAGAACCGCTCCGGCGTCCTGTCGCGCGTCGCCAACCTGTTCGCCCGGCGTGGCTTCAACATCGTCTCGCTCGCCGTGGCCCCCACCGAGGACGACGCCTTCAGCCGCATCACGATCGTCGTCGACGTCGAGTCCGCCCCGCTGGAGCAGATCGTCAAGCAGCTCAACAAGCTCGTCAACGTGGTCGAGATCAGCGAGCTCGACCCCCGGCGCTCGGTCGAGCGAGAGCTGATGCTCGCCACCGTCGAGGCGACCCCGGAGGAGCGGGGCCGGGTCGTCGAGCTGGTGCAGATCTTCGAGGGCCGCATCCTCGCCGTCACCCACACCGAGATCACCGTCTCGCTGGAGGGGCACCCGAGCAAGGTCGACGACTTCGAGGAGATGCTGCGCGTCTACGGCATCCGCGACCTCCAGCGCACCGGACGGGTCGCCCTGCCCCGGCTCGACGCCGCCGCCACCCGACCCACCTGAACCCGGGGACCCTCCCCGACCGACGAAAGGCACCCGCAACCCATGGCCACCGTGTCCTACGAGGCTGACGCCGACCGTTCCCTGATCGCCGACAAGAAGGTCGCGATCCTGGGCTACGGCTCGCAGGGTCACGCCCACGCCCTCAACCTCGCCGACTCCGGCGTCGACGTGCGCGTCGGCCTGCGCGAGGGCTCGTCCTCCGCCGCCAAGGCCACCGAGGCGGGCCTGAAGGTCGCCGGGCTGTCCGAGGCGACCGCCGAAGCCGACGTGATCATGGTGCTCCTGCCCGACACCGAGCACGAGGCCGTGTTCGCGGAGCACATCGCCCCCAACCTGAAGTCCGGTGACACCCTGCTCGTCGCCCACGGCTTCAGCGTCCGCTTCGGCTACATCACCGCCCCCGACGGCGTCGACGTCGCCCTCGTCGCCCCCAAGGGGCCGGGTCACCTCGTGCGCCGCACCTACACCGAGGGCGGCGGCGTGCCCGCGCTCATCGCCGTCCACCAGGACGCCAGCGGCCACGCCCGCGGCACCGCCCTCGCCTACGCCGACGCGATCGGCGGCACCCGCGCCGGTGTGCTCGACACCACGTTCGAGGAGGAGACCGAGACCGACCTCTTCGGCGAGCAGGTCGTCCTCTGCGGCGGCCTCACCGCCCTCGTCCAGGCCGGGTTCGAGACCCTCGTCGAGGCCGGGTACCAGCCCGAGTCCGCCTACTTCGAGTGCCTCCACGAGCTGAAGCTCATCGTCGACCTCATGTACGAGCAGGGCATCGCCGGCATGCGCTACTCGATCTCGACCACCGCCGAGTACGGCGACCTCACCCGCGGCCCGCGCATCATCACCCCGGAGGTCAAGGCCGAGATGAAGAAGGTGCTCGACGAGATCCGCAGCGGCGAGTTCGCCGACGAGTTCGTGGGCGAGGTCAAGGGCGGCGGCGCCCGCTTCGAGGAGCTCCGCGCCGCCGGCAAGGCCCACCAGATCGAGCAGGTCGGCGGCCAACTCCGCTCGATGATGCCGTGGATCTCCGCCGGCAAGACCAAGGTCGAGGACGCGTCAGGCGGCGACTGACATCGAAAACCACACGAGGTGCCAGGAGCGTTAGCGGAAAGCGAGCGTCGTCGCTAGACGGATTCCTCGCTGCGCTCGGAACTTGCGGTGCCGTGCTTGCTGGGTCGGCCTCGCCTATCGGCTCGGCCTCCAGG